>JANMWW010000316.1:0-1837 GCA_031394155.1 Chloroflexota bacterium
CGCCGCACGTACCGTCGCGCTGGTGCGGCGCGTCGGCGCCGAATCCGAGGTCACGTTCACCGGCGGCGTGTCGCGCAACATCGGCATCGTCAAGGCGGTCCAGGAGAAGCTCGGCGTCCCGGTGAACGTCAGTCCGGACTCTCATTTCACCGGCGCTCTCGGCGCCGCGATCTTCGCGATGGAACGCGTGCTCGCGGAGTCGGCGATGACCGGCAGTGAGGTGCTCGCATGACGCTCATCGCAGGGATCGACATGGGCGCGCGCAGCGCCAAGTGCGTCCTCCTCGACGACGGCGTCGTCGTCGGCACCGGCCTCGCGCGGATGAAGCCCGACTTCGCCGGACTCGCCCAGGATGTTCTCGATCTCGCGCTCGAGAAGGCGGGGCGGCGGCCCGAGGACATCGCCTACATCGCCACGACCGGCCTTGGCCGCTACAACGTGCCGAAGCGAGACATCCAGATCACCGACATCACCTGCGTCGCCAAGGGAGCGGCGCACCTCTTCCCGGGCACGCGCTCGGTGATCGATGTCGGCGCGCAGACCACGCGAGCGATGCGCGTTCGCGCCGGCGGCACGGTCGTGGAGTTCCGGTCCAATGACAAGTGCGCGGCCGGAGCGGGCGGGTTCGCCGAGCGGGCCGCCCGCTACCTTGAGGTGAAGCTCGAGGATCTGGGCGAGCTCTCGCTTCACGCGGACTCGTCCGAGAAGTTCTCCTCGGTCTGTGCGGTCTTCGCCGAATCGGAGATCATCAACCTCGTCACCGCCGGGACCAGCGTGGAGAACATCGTTCGCGGCATCCACGACTCGCTCGCCGAGCGCGCGGTCCAGCTCTTGAAGCGCGTCGGCATGGAGCAGGAGGTCACCTTCGTTGGCGGGATGGCCCGCCAAAAGGGGCAGATCCAGGCGCTCGAGCAGCTGGTCGGCACGCCGCTCAACGTATCGGGGGACCCTGACCTCGTCGCGGCGCTCGGCGCCGCGCTCCTGGGGCAACAGCGGCTCGAGGGACGGACCAAGGAGGTGGCCGCGTGAACGAGTTCACCGATATCGGCTACGCGACGGCCAACTGGATAGCGACGATCACGATCCGCCGGCCGCTCGCCTATAACGCGTACACCCGGCACACACTCACGGAGCTGACCCGCGCGCTTCGCGACGCGAGCGAGGATGACGCGGTCGCCGTGATCGTCCTCACTGGCGAGGGCGACCAGGCGTTCTGTACCGGCGGCGACGTGAAGGAGTACGCGGACCTGTACCTCAAGCGGCCGCATGAGTACTGGAAGTACATGGCGGCGTTCAGCGACGTCGTCGAAGGGCTCACCAAAGCCGGTAAGCCGACCATCGCGCGGGTCAATGGGATGGCCGTCGGAGGTGGGAACGAGCTCAGCCTGGCGTGCGATCTCGCGATCGCAGCGGACCACGCCCGGTTCCGCCAGGTGGGCGTGCAGGTCGGCAGCGTCGCCGCGGGCGGCGCGACGCAGTGGCTCGGCCTCACGATCGGCGAGCGACGGGCGCGACAGATGCTCATGACCTGCGAGTGGGTCGACGCGAAGACGGCCCTCGATTGGGGCCTGGTGAACGAGGTCGTTCCCGCGGCGGAGCTCGATGCCGCGGTCGCCCGCCTCGCCGCGAAGCTCGTCGACACGTTCCCCGAATGCATGCGCTTCACGAAGGCGCAGGCGAACTTCCTCAAGGACTTCGTGTGGTCCTCGACCATCGCGTCGGCCCGCGACTGGCTCTCGATCCACTTCGGCTCGCTCGAGCCATACGAAGGGATGAGCGCGTTCGCGCAGAAGCGGAAGGCCGGCCGGGTCGCGCTGCGCGAGAAGGCCCGCGATGG
>JANMWW010000348.1:0-5118 GCA_031394155.1 Chloroflexota bacterium
CGCCGCACCTCGGCGACGGGCGCCGAGAGCTCGAGGCTGATCAGGAGCGTCCGCGATTCCTCGACCCCGTCGACGGTCCTGACGCTGTAGGTGTTCTGGGCGAACCCGGGGATCCCGGCGGTCGCGACCGCGGTGCGGCCGATCGGGAGCGAGGCGTCAGACACGGTCTTCACGGCAAAGGCCACGGGCTCCTCGACGATGGTCTGGGAGTCGGAGACCCGGATGACCCTGATCGTGTCGCCAGACGCCAGCGAGCCGTCCCCGCGGTCGGCCAGGGTTAGGCGGTCCAGCGGCCGCAGGCTCACGCCCGCCAGGGCGACGGCGTCGTCGGCCGTGGTGCCGCGGGGCACCCGGAGCGGCAGTGTGACCGCGCCGTCGACGACGGTGAGCGGCATGCCGACGGCGAACACGACCATCTGGCCCGCGGCGCTCTGGCGCGCCGTCAGGGCGGGCGCCAAATCCAGGCCGGCGCGATCGGCTTCAGTGACGCCGCGCGCCGCAGACGCGACACGTGCACCTGAGGTGGCGGGAAGGCGCTGCGCAGCGGCGATGGACGCGAGCTGCCAGCTCACGGCGAGCGCGATGAACGTCACGAGCGAGAGCGCGGCGATGCGTAGGACGTCGGACATCGGGACTCGAGTCAGCACCTTCACCTCCCCACGTTCCCGGACGGCGGACAGCGCGAAGCCACGAGAGGTGTACCGAAGGGGAACGCCTTAGATGCTAGAGGCCCCGGCAGGGGTCTGTCGACCCGTTTAGCAGCGCTGTTTCGTCCGGTTAGCGAACAGGCGGGGTCCAGCCCAGCTTTTTCAGGTGTTCTCGTAGGGCCGGGCCGGTGTCGTCCCTGGTCAGGGCCGCATCCAGGAATGCCGCGACGTATCCGTTCTTGTCACCGGCATCCCAGCGCCGACCGTCGAGCTCGACCGCCCACACCGCGCTCCCCTGCCGCGAGAGCTCGGAGATCGCGTCGGTGAGCCACAGCTCACCTCCGCGTCCTGGCTTCAGCGCGGCGAGGACCTCGAAGATCTCTGGCTCGAGGACATAGCCGTGGACCGCCGCGAGGTCGCTGGGCGCATCGGCCGGCGCCGGCTTCTCGACGATGCGCAGGACGCGCGTGGTCTTCGCGTCCACCTCGCTCCCCGCGACCATCCCGTAGCGCGACGACTCCTTCTTGTTGACGCGAACGCAGCCGACCACGCTGCCTCCGCCGAGGCGCTCCCGCGCCTTGAGCAGCTGCGCGATGGCCGGCTCGCGGGCCTGCATCAGGTCGTCGCCCCAGAGCATGGCAAACGGCTGGTCCCCCACCAGCGCCCGCGCCTGGAGGACGGCGTGACCGTTGCCCTTCGGCTCGCGCTGCACGACCGTGCGCATCTGCGCGAGGCCCTCCGGGCGACGGAGGAGCTCGAGCTCGTGGGTCCGCAGATCGGCGCCCAGGCGCGCGGCGATCTTCGGCTGGGGCTCGAAGTACTGCGCGATCATCTCTTTCCCCGGCGCGACCACGAGGACGACGCGTGTGATACCCGACTCGGAAAGCTCGCGGACCACGAGCTCGATGACCGCGGTGTCGACGATGGGCAGGAGCTCCTTCGGGACCGAGCGTGTGATCGGAAGGAAGCGCGTACCCAGACCGCCGGCCGGCACGACTCCGTACGTCACCGGCTTCACGTCCGGCCCCTGCCTGTGCGTCACCGCTTACCTCTTGTCGACCGCGACTTGGAATGGCACTGGCTGCGTCGTGCGCACGGCGACGCCGGTGACCGCGAGGAGCGGTGCCTTTCGGTCATTCGAGGTATCGACGTCGATCACGAGGCTCCCGTTGTCCACGAACGTCCGATCGACCGTGGCGCCCTGGGCGGTGAAGCGGAGCAGCTGCACGACGTAGCGCTGCGCGACGACGTTCGTCGAGCGCACGAAGCCTTCAGCCTGCCATCCGTTGTCGGCCTCGGCATCGTCGGCGACCACGCCCGGGATCAGGATGTCGTCGATCGCGAAGCCGTGGAGCGAGAGCGCGCCGTCGGTGACGTACTCGAACCGCAGCAGGACCTGCTTGCCGGCGTAGGCCGAGAGGTCGACCTGCTGCTGGATCCACGCCGACCGCTCACCGCCGGAGTTCGCCGTGAACCCATAGCCGAGGTTCGCCCCGTTCGGATCGTCCTTCGTCGTCGCGGGCGCCGGCAGCGTCGCCCAGTGCTGCCCGTTGTCCGTGGACACCGCGACGTAGGCGTAGTCGTAGTCCTTCTCGATCTCGTACCAGGTCCAGAACGACAGCACCGGCTGCGTCGCCTTCGCAAGATCGACCGCTCGCGTGAGGCGGCTGTCCAGTCCGTCCGCGCGATCCGACCACCAGAACGCGCTGCCCGAGTGCGGGTCGGTCGGCAGCAGCTTCGTCCGCACGCCCGCGTTGAACTTCACGTTGATGCTGCCGCGCGGAAGCTCGACGTAGCGCGCCGCGTAGTTGTGCACGCTCGACGCGAGCTTGTTGCCGCTCGTGACCCGGTCCTGATCCGTCGCGGTGGCGGGATTCTTGGCGGCGATGCCGCTCGGGTATGACCACGCCGGGTCCAGCGGCGTCGATCCGATGAACGCGTTCGCTGCCACGAAGTTCGCGTACTGCTCGTCGAGCCCCTTCTGGCCGCGCGCTTTCAGCACCGCGTCCATGTCCGCGGGTGTGTCGATGCCCTTGTCCATGAAGGCGTTGATGAGCCCTTCGCCGCCGGCCTGCTGGCGCAGGTACTCGAGGAAGAGATGCGCCTCGCCGTAGTGCGACTGCGATTGATCGAGCTCAGGCCAGTCGTTCAGCTGCGTGTCCGGGACGAGCAGGAACGTCTGCGCGTGAGGCTGGCCGAAGCCGTTGGCCTGCTCGCAGAGCTGCGCCTGCCCTTCGTTGAACCAGACCGAGGACCGCTTGTTGTGCCCGAACTGGATCATGTGACAGAACTCGTGCGCCACGATCGAGTTCAGGTACGGCGTGCCGGCGCGGGCCGCAAGCGAGTTGATGTAGACCATCTCGCGCTCCGCGCTGAACTCGTTGACCCACAGCGGCAGCTCGTCGGTGGACGAGTAATACCCCGCCGCCGAGCCCGGGATGCGCGCGACCATGATGTCCACGCGTGGATCGCCATCGACGCCGGGCGACCACTCCGAGCCATACAGGCGCCGGTTCGTCGGATAGATGTTCGACTCGAAGAAATCGGCGTTCTGCTTCAGCGCCGTGACGTCGACGGTGATGTCGTCCTGGACCCACCATTTGGCGTTCGTGGTCTGGATGCGCAGCGTCGCGGTGATCCGCAGATTCTTCTTCGCGGCGAAGTCATAGGTCCAGAACGGCTTCGACGTGCCCACGTTCTCGACCGGCGGCGTGGTGCGGACCGGTTCGTGCGGATTCGCGGGGATGCCGTCGCGCCCGCGCATCGCGCGAGTCAGCGCGAAGATGTCCGCGACCGGCAGCGGATTGGTGAGCAAGGTCTGGGTCATGTCCGGCAGCGCGGCCGCGCTCGGGCCTGTCGGCAGCGGCGTGCTGCTCCCGGCGGAGCCTGTGCCGGCTGGTGAGGGCGACGGCGTGAGAACGGGCGGCGTGCAGGCGGTGATGATCAGCAGGGCCGCGACGACCGCGACGACGGACCTCATACCCGTACATACCCTTCGAGCAGGGTCCGAGTCGCAACGATCCGCCCGCCCTGGTGGTAGCGGCGCGGCACCCGCCGGCGGATCTGGGTGACGATCACGTAGTTGATCGTGTCGTCGGCCACGGCGAGGTCGTCGGCGGTCTGCCGCTGGTCCTTCTGAGCACCGATGATCACCACCTCGTCGCCTTCCTTTGTATCGGGGATCTCCGTCACGTCGACCATGACCAGGTCCATGCAGATCCGCCCGGCGAAGCCGATAGCGCGCCCTCCGACGAGCACGTGCCCTCGTTTCCCGAGCGAGCGAGAGAGGCCGTCGCCGTAGCCCACCGGCAGCGTCGCGACCCGGCCGTCCCGCGGCAGGTGGTACTCGTGACCATAGGACACTCCGGTGCCCTTCTTCGCGTTCGCCACCCGGCGCACGCGGGTCCGCCATTCCAGGGCCGGACGAAGCGCGAGCGAGCCGCGCAGGTGCGGAGCGGTGTGCAGCCCGTAGAGCGAGACGCCCGGCCGGATCGCGGTGCATCCGGGGATCGCGCCGAGCGCGGCGACACCGGAGCTCGCCGCGGCGTGCACTAATCGCGGGGGCTCGCCGATCGCGCCGAGGACCGACGCGAAGCGTGCCACCTGCTCCTTGTCGTTCGACCCGTCCGGCTCATCCGCGGTCGCGAGATGCGTGAACAACCCGTCGACCTGCACGTGCCGCAACTCGCGGATCGCGCGGTAGCGCGCGACAGCCTCCTCGAGCGGCGCACCCAGGCGCGTGAGCCCGGTGTCGACCTTGAAGTGCACGACTGCGTCGCGGCCGGCGGAGGCCGCGACGTCGTCGAGCACGCGCGCCTCTTCGACGCTCCACACGACGAGCGCGCAGTCCGCGGCGATCGCGGCCTCGGCCTCGGCGCGATCTGCCGCGCCGAGCAGGATCAGGATCGGCGCGCGCACGCCGGCAGCGCGTGCGACGAGCGCCTCCTCGACCGTCGCGACCGCGAGCATCGCCGCGCCCGCCTCCGCGAGCGTGCGGCCCACCGCCTCAACGCCGTGACCGTACGCATCCGCCTTGACCACGGCGATGACTTCGGCCTTTCCGCGCTCACGCAGCGCGGCGAAGTTCGCCGCGATCGCGTCGAGGTCGACATCGACGACGGTCGCGCGGAGCGGCACGTTCACGAGCGGCGCGTCGAGCGCGCCGTCGCGCGTGGCTTGGCAGGCTCGGTCGCGCGCGCTGACGCAGACAGGATCTCGCGCAGCGCGCGCGGCAATGCGTCGACGATGTCCGTCGCGAGCGCCCCCGACTCGCCGATGTCGCCCGCGAGCAGCGCGCCCGCACGACCGTGCACCCAGACCGCCGCAGCGGCGGCCGCAAGTGGCGCGAGACCGCGCGCCACGAACGCGGCTACCGCGCCACCAAGCGCATCGCCCGATCCGCCGACACCCAGCGTCGGATTCGGCGCGTCGTGCAGGTACGTTCGCTTCCCGTCGGTCACGACCGTGGCGG
>JANMWW010000357.1:0-7699 GCA_031394155.1 Chloroflexota bacterium
GGTGCCCCGGGCGAGCGTACCGCCCGGGGCACCCGCAGAGCGCTAGTCCATCCAGATCTTCGGGAAGAAGATGTAGAAGGACGGGTGGAGCTTGAGGTCGTGCACCTTCGTCGAGAATGCGGCGTTCTGGATCTGGTTGTCGATGAAGATCCAGGGAACGTCCTTGCTCATCTGCTGCGCGACCTGTTGGTACAGCTTGCCGCGTTGAGCTTGATCGGTGGTCGCGAGAGCGTCATGGAGAAGCTTGTCCACCGTCGCGCTCTTGTAGTAGCCGCCATTGAATCCGGCAGGCGCCGACGCGGCGCTATCCGCGACGAGACCGAGGTACGGCGCCGGGTCGCCGGGATCGAGCATGAACGACATCGCCGCCATGTCGGCATCCGTGCCAAAGCCGGCGCCGTACTTGTTGAGGTAGGCGCCCCACTCAAAGGTCTTGATGTCAACGGTCACGCCGATCTTGGCCAGGTCACCCTGGATCGCCGTGGCCATGCTCTTCGGTGACTGCATCCCGGAGCCTGACTCTGGGATCCAGAACGTGAGCTTGAGACCGCTCGCGTAGCCCGCGTCGGCGAGCATCTGCTTCGCCTTGGTCGGGTCATAGGCGTACTTGGTGACGTCATCCGTGTAGGCCCACTTGATGGAGGGCGGGATCGGTCCGGTCGCGACCGTCCCGGTCCCCTTGAGGATGTCCTTCGAGATCGCGTCGCGGTTGATCGCGTACATCATCGCCTGGCGTACGGCCACCTTGTCGAACGGAGCTTTCTGCATGTTGAGCGTGACCCACCAGATGTGCGGGCCGGGCTGCTCGATGAACTTGAACTTGCTGTCTGATTTGACCTGAGCGACGTTGTCCGGCGGAACATCGACGATCGCGTCGGCGTTCCCAGACTTCAGCTCCGTGTAGCGCGTCTGTTCGTCGGGGATCGGGCGGAAGACGATCTTGTCGAGGAGCGGGGCTCCATTCCAGTAGTCGTCGTTCCGCGTCACGACGACGCGAACGCCATGCTGCCACTCCGAGAACTTGAACGGCCCGGTGCCCACCGGGCTCTGGCCGTAGTCCTTGCCGGATTTCTTGACCGCGTCAGGGCTGACGATGCGGCCCTGGTTCAGCGTCAGGCTGTTCAGCAGCGGCGAGTACGGCTGGGACAGGATGAACTGGACGGTGGAATCGTCGACGACCTTCGTCTCCTTGATGGAGCCGTAATAGAACCCGCCGAACGGGAACGGTCCTGTATTCGCATACTGGTTCTTCGGATCGAGCATCCGATCGAAGTTGAACTTGACCGCCGCCGCGTTGAACGCAGTTCCGTCGTGGAACTTGACGCCCTTGCGGAGTTCGAACGTGTAGTTCAGCCCGTCGGGCGTCACGGTCCATTTCGTCGCGAGACCGGGCTTGAGATCGAAGCCGTTCTCATCGAATTGAACGAGCGTGTCGTAGATCGATGACAGGATGCGCATCGAGTTGATGTCGGTGAGCGTCGCCGGATCGAGCGACGTCGGCTCGGCAACGAGGCCGAGCACGAAAGTGCCGCCTTTCTTTCCGCTCGCGGCCGTACTGCAAGCCGACAGCACGAGCACGACGACGGCCAGCAAGGCCCAGAACGCCCGGATGGATCGACCCCTACTCATTCTTCCCTCCTGATATCTGGGATTGGACGTGTTCGCTAGCCCTCCTTTCCCCGTCGCGCGCGGTCGATGTCGGCCGACGTCGTAACGAAACCCCACGAGTGCTCGACGTTCCAGAGCGTCGCGTCGTACGCGAACTGCGGCGACGTCGTCGCGGTGCCATCCGCGACGAGCACGCAGTCGTAGTCAAGGCAGTAGGCATCCCTGAGGGTCAGGTCGACACATTGATCTGTGTTCACTCCCGTGAAGAACAACGTCTTCACGCCAAGATTGCGGAGGACCTGATCGAGCTCGGTCCCCCAAAACCCGCTCACCCGGTACTTCGACACGGAGATGTCCTGGGGCGCCGCGCGAAGCTCGTCGATCGTCGCCGCCGTCCAGTCGCCGGCCGTCAGGACCCGCCCACGCCCATTCGCGAGTGCGGATCCAAGGCCGCTGCCCTTCCCGTACGGATCGAAGGAGTGGAGCGTCGACGGACCGACATTCAGAAGATCGGCCCGGTTCCCCCAGTTCAGCCAGACGACGCGCATACCGAGCTCGCGCGCACGCGCGAGCGTCAACTGGATCGGTTCGATCGCGCGGCGACCTGCCGCGTGATCGCCCCCGGTCGCGTCGACCCAGCCACCCGCGGCACAGAAGTCGTTCTGCATGTCGATGACGACGACCGCCGCGATCGTTGGATCGACGACGAGGCGCTGAGGGCGCGCCGCGATCGCGACAACCGAGTCGTCACTGGCGCCGCGCGAGAGATCAGCAACCGTGTCGTTCACGCGCCAGGCATTCGCGCCTCGACCCAACACCCGGGTCCTCCCCCCATCCGTCACCGCGCGCGCCATCGTCAGCCCTCCTTCCGTCCGGGTCTCGCCGCAACTCCGTCGGAGAGTGGGTATCCGATCAGCTCGGCGATCTCATGGGCGCTCTGTCGGAGGGCGGGTAGAAACGCGAGCATCTGCCGCCGGCCCCAGCGTGGGGTCACGCCGGCTACGCCGAGCGCCGCCACGACCGTCCCGAGATGCCCATGTATGGGCACCGCCACGGCAGCCGCGTTTGGGATGTTCTCCTCCAACGACATCGCATATCCGTCGTCCCGAGCCAGCGCGATCTCCGCAGGTATGGCTGCCTTCAGCCGACGCGAGGCCGGGTCCCGCGGCATGCTCCCGATGACCTTCATGAGCTCGTCGTCAGGCAGTGCCGCGAGCAGGATCTTGCTCGGCGCACCGCGATAGAGCGGATACGCATGGCCGATTCCAGCGACCATCCGCACCGGGTTCGCACTCTCGACCTCTTGCACGGCGACGCGATGCAGCCCGCGGCGCACGCTCAGATACGCCGTCTCGCCGGAGCGCGCGGCAAGATCGCGAAGGAACGGGAGCGCGAGATGCGAGATGTCGAGACGCTCGACCGCACGCGCCGCAAGACGCAAGAAACCCGCTCCGAGCTCGAAACGTCCGGTAGCGAGGTCGACGTCGACGAGACCACCCGACCGCAGCGTCGCCAATAGACGGCTCGCACTGCTCTTGTGCACGCCCAGTTCCCGCGCGAGATCACTCACACCGCGCCCGCCCGGCGCGCCGGCGAGAAGCTCCAGCGTGGTCATTGCCCTCCGAACGGAGAGCAACTCATCAGGCGAGCGGATGGGACGCAGTCGTAGGTTGCGCGATGCCCAACACTGTTGCGCCGGACGCTACAACAGCGTTCGCGCGAGGTCAACGACTCGAGAACAAACTGAAGGCGTTCTCGCGTGAATGCCTAGGTGGTGGAGATCTTCTCCGTCGCGTCGCGCGGGCCGCTGGCGACCGCCGCGGCCTTGCCGCCCGGGTGCACGGTCCAGTCGCGCTCGTCGAAGTCCTTCGTGCAGAACGGGCAGATGTTCCACTCGGGGCGGATCAACTTCCCGCACGACGGGCACTGGCGCTTCAGGCGCGTGCGGCAGGTCGGGCAGAGGATGTAGTCGTCCTGCACGCGTTCGCGGCAGGTCGGGCACACGACACGCTGCTCCGCTTCCGCGAGGAGGCTCTCCTCCGCGAGCTGACGCTCATACGCCTCGCCGAGCGTCTCGCGCGGCCGGATGATCAGATACAGGAAGAGACCGAGGATCCACGTGACCACGACGAGCAGGCCGGCGAAGTACGGCATGATCCGGTTCTCGGTGCGCTGCTGTGCGTCGCGAACGGTCCAGAACACGGTCGCGAGATACAGCCCCAGGACGTACAAGCCCGCGAACCGCACCCCGAGCTGCACGATCGGGTTGTTGACGAACGCGGTCCACAGACCACCAAGATCCGGCATTGCTTAGACCTCCGCCCGCGCTTCTCGGCCGCCCTCGGCCTTGACGCGCTCTCTCCAATAATCAAGAACGTCGCGCAGGGTCTGCTCGAGAGGGATCTTCGGTTCCCAACCGGTAGCAGCTCTGAATTTCGAGGGGTCTGCCCAGAGTATCGGCACGTCGCTCGGCCGCAGTCGGGCCGGATCCTCTTCGGTACGGATCTTCACCCGAGCGTAGCCGAGGAGGATATCGAGCATCCACTTGATGGTGTGCGTCTTCCCGCTGCCGACGTTGTAGCTCTCGCCGGGCTCGGCCTTCTCGAGCGCGAGCCAGTACGCGCGCACGATGTCACGCACGTCCGAGAGATCGCGCTGCGACGTGAGATCGCCGTGATAGATGACCGGCGGGTGGAAGCCCGCCTCGACCTCCGCGATCTGCTTGGCGAAGGTGCTGTCGGCGAACACCGGGCCGCGGCGCGGACCGGTGTGGTTGAAGCCGCGCGTCACGACGATGTGAAGCCCGTATGACTTGAAGTATTGATAGGCGAGCTTGTCCTGCGCGACCTTGCTCACGGCGTACGGCGAGAGCGGGCGCAGCGGGTTGGTCTCCTTCATCGGGACCTCGTCCGGATGCACGAGCCCGTACTCCTCGCTCGATCCCGCGATATGCACGCGGACCTGCTTGTCGTGCCGGCGGATCGACTCGAGGAGGTTGACCTGCGACTGGATGTTGATGTGCAGCGTCGATGACGGATCATCGAAGCTCTCCTGTACGAAGGACTGCGCAGCGAGGTGGAACACGCGCTCGGGCTGCACCGCCGAGATGAGGTGCTCGACCGCACCCGCGTCGGTCAGCTCGCAGTAGAGGAGGGTGACGCGACCTTTCCGCTTGTCGTCGCGCAGCGCCTGGCCATCACTGAACCGACCTTCGATCGTGTCGACCTTCTGCGCGCGGCGCAGCGGCTCGAGGTTCTCCATGCGCGAGCGCCAGCGGAACGTGCCGTAGACGGCGACGTCCGGGTGGTTGGCGAGGAGGTACTCCGCGAGGTGGCTGCCGGCCATGCCGGTGATGCCGGTAATAAGGACGCGCATTCGCCGACGAGAATAGCAATCGCCGTGCCTATGTTGGTCGGTCACCCGGCTAGCGAGCCCTAAGCGGGTTCCGTTTTCCTCGGGCTTGCGCCCTCGTCATCTGGACGCGAATTGCTTGCGCAATGGCGCCCAGTAGTACGCCTTCCAGCCGCTGCTGATCTCCTTGTAGGCCTCGCTGGGCACGCCCGTTTGGGTGAACGTGATCTTCGTTCCACCAGCGGCCTTCGAGAGGGCGAACGTCGCCTTCGAATACGCGCCCTTCGGCCAGTCGTTGGCGCGCCAGGTCTGCACGATCCGCTTGTCCTTCGTCAGCTTGACGTTCTTGCCTTCGAGGTCGTGACCGACGCTCCACTTGCCGCCGACGCGCGAGCTCATCTTCGCCGGCTGACCCGAGAGCGCGCCGTGCTTCGTGCTGCTCATGAGCGTGCCGTAGATGTCAGCAGGCGTTGCGCCCTTGATCACCGCGGTCTGCTTGATCGTTCGAGTCGCCATGTTCTTCCCCTCCTCCCGAACGCTGCGAGACTAGCGCGACATGCCGATCCTGGATATCAGACGTCATGCACAGCGCATCGACGTCGCCGACAACCAGAGCGCGCTCGCGCCGGCCGGCCAGCAGATGTGCGCGCGCCTGGCGAAGGCTGCGCCGAAGTACGCGCTCGTCGTGGCGAGTCCGCTGCCACGCGCGAAGGAGACCGCCGAGCGGATCGGCGGCCGGCTCGACGCGGTCGAGCCCGGGCTCCTCCCCGACCTCGGGAGCTACGCCTCGAGCCTCTTCGGCGAGCTCAAGACGCTCGCGGACTGGGCGCGCCTATTAAAGGAGCATCCCGATGCCCCGAAGTTCGCCGAAGAGCAGCTGCCGACGTGGGCGCGGATCGCGTCGCGCGTCGGCGCCAAGGATCGCGTGCTCGCGGTGTCCCACGGCGGGATCATCGAGCTGCCGGCGATCCTCCTCATGCAGCGGCTGAAGGTGAAGATCGATGGTCCGTCGTTCGGCTACGGCGACGGGGTCAGCGTCACGTACACGAATGGCCAGCCGACCGCGGTCGCGGTGCTGCGTGCGTGATGGCGAGCGCCGTTGCCTGCGCCGAGATGGCACGTGGTGCTTTTGGTACAAACGACGCGTTTGTCCCAGGGGGATATGGCGTCGAACTCTCCTATTCTCTGCGGTTCATCGGTTAGGTTCTCGTGATGCTCCACCGCGTGCCGCTCAGCCAGGAAACGCTGCACGGCTATTTCTCTCGTGATCTCGAGGCTGCTCTCGTGATCAGCCCTGGCGACAGCGTGCGCTTCGCTGTGCCGAACTCCTCGTGGTACGTCGAGCCGGAGAACAAGTTCGTTCCGCGTGATCCGACCCGCGATGTCGGGCATGCGCTCATGGGTCCGATCGCAGTTCGAGGCGCGCAGGTCGGCCAGACGCTGGTTGTGCGGATTGACGAGGTCAAGCCCGCGGCGTGGGGCGTGACGTATACGGAGCCGCCGCATCTCATTCGTTGGCAGCTCAAGGACGGCGTCGGCCACGGCGCCGGGCAGACGGTTCGTCTCGCGCCCTTCTTGGGAGTCCTCGGGATGCCGCCGCCGGAACCCGGCGAGCATTCGACGATCCCGCCGCGGCCGTCCGGCGGCAACATCGACTGTAAGGAGCTCGTCGCCGGCTCGGTGTTATTCCTGCCGATCTCGGTCGATCGGGCGCTCTTCTCCGCGGGTGATGGTCACGCCGCACAAGGCGATGGCGAAATCTCAGGCACTGCGATCGAGTGCCCGGTCGAGGCGCAGGTCACGCTCGACGTGCGTGATGACTTCCCTATCAAGTGGCCCGTCGCGCGCACAGTCGCGAGCTGGATCACCTTCGGATTTCACGAAGACCTTCGACAAGCAGCAGGGATCGCAATCGAAGGAATGCTCGACCTCATGCAACGCGAGCACGGTTTGACCCGCAGTGACGCGTTGGCGCTCGGCTCGGTCGTAGTGGATGTGCGCGTAACTCAGATCGCCAACAAGACGCTGGGCGTGCACGCCGTTCTCGCCGACACAGCGCTCGGCTGAATTAGGTCAGCGCGCCGCCATACCCCTCACTAGCGCGCTGCGAGCTTCGTTGGCGTTGGGATGATCCTGCGGATCGCCTCGACGATCGCCTGATGCTCGACCGCGAGCACGCGCGCGGAGAGCGTGTTCACGTCATCGCCATCTTTCACCGGCACCCGCTGCTGCACGATGACCTCGCCCAGATCGACGGTGTCGGGATGCACGCGATGCACGGTCACACCGGATTCCTTCGCCTTCGCAGCAAGGACCGCGGCGTGCACCTTGTCGCCATGCATGCCCTTGCCACCGAAGAACGGCAGGAGCGCGGGATGGATGTTGATGACCGGCAGGCCGCCGAGCTTCACGAAGAAGATCGGCTCGAGGATGTGATCGAAGCCGGCGAGCACGACGAGGCGCGCCCCGGCCATCACGAGGTTATCGGCGATCGCGCCGTGCGCAGCTGCCCGCGTCCCGAATTTCGCAACGGTGAACGTCGCGCGCCGTATGCCCGCACGCTCGGCGCGGATCAGCGCCGGAGCGCCCTCGCGGTTCGACGCTACGAACACGACGCGCGCGTCGAGCTCCTTGTTCGCGCAGGCATCGAGGATCGCTTGCAGATTCGTCCCGCGACCGGACACGAGCACGCCGATCGGGAGCGTCATGCGAAACGGATCCGGCGCTCGTCTGGACGCGC
>JANMWW010000362.1:0-5961 GCA_031394155.1 Chloroflexota bacterium
GCCCATCGCGACGCTCATCGCCGTCGGCATTCTCGGGTTCATCGATGACTACGTGAACGTGGTGTACGGCTTCGGTATCCGCGGGCGGCACAAGCTGGTGTGGCAGGCGATCGTCGCCATCGCGGCCGCGCTGTACATACAGCGGCACTTCAACATCACCGAGATCTACGTACCGCTCGTGGGCAAGTGGGAGATCGGGCCGGCTGTGTTCGTCGTGCTCGCGGTGTTCGCGATCGTGGCGATGTCCAACGGCGTGAATCTCACCGACGGCCTCGACGGGCTGGCGGGCGGCGTCGCGGTGTTCGCGTTCCTCTCCTTCGCGTTCATCTCCGCCGCTCGTGGCTTCCCGTGGCTCGTGGTGTTCTGCGGAGCGATGGTCGGCGCGTTGCTCGCGTACCTCTGGTACAACGTCCACCCCGCGGACTTCATGATGGGCGACGTCGGCTCGTTGGCGCTCGGCGCGACCCTGACGACCATCGCGCTCACGACTGGCTGGATCCTGCTTCTGCCGATCGCCGGCATCGTCTTCGTGGCCGAGACAGTGTCGGTCGTGCTGCAGGTCGGGAGCTTCAAGCTCCGTGGCAAGCGCATCTTCCGCATGTCGCCGCTGCACAACCACTTCGAGCTGATCGGCTGGCCCGAGGAGAAGACCACCATCCGCTTCTGGTTGATCGGCGCGCTCGCCGGGATCGTCGCGGCGATCCTGGCATTCGCGACGCCGACATGAACAAGGCTCAGGGCGTCGCGACGCCAACTGGCGCGTGGATTCAGCGCGACGGATCGATCCTTTCGCCGATGCTGTCGTCCCTCGGTGTGGTCGCGGGCTTCACGACCAGGGCGCAGGGGAGCATGGCCGGATCGGTCTATCCGCTCGAAGAGCAGGCGAGGAATCGCGCCGCTCTGGCAAAGCGCCTTGGGTTCCGGGAGGTCACGCGCACGAAACAGGTCCACGGTCGCGAGGTCGTGCGCGTTGACGCTCAGGTCGAGCCGTGGCCTGTGGCCGATGGCCAATGGACCGATCGGGCGGGCGTGCTTCTGGGTGTCGCGGCCGCAGACTGCGTCCCGATCCTGGTCGCCCATCCGAACGGTCCCATCGGCGTCGCACATGCGGGCTGGGAGGGTACGAGCCTGCGGGTCGCTCGCGCGCTCATCGAGACGATGGTCGCCGGGGGTGCGACGCGAGAAGGACTCGTCGCGTCGCTCGGTCCGTCGATCGGCCCATGCTGCTACGCGATCGACGAAGAGCGCGCGGCGATGATCGAAGAGCGCATCGGCGGCGAGTCGCTGGTCCGCGAAGACGGTCACATCGTGTTCGACCTGTGGCGCGCGAATGCCCAGCAGCTGCGCGATGCGGGCGTCGCGCGGGTCGAGATCAGCGGTCTCTGCACGCGCTCCGGCGGAGCCGACCTGTGGTCGTATCGCGGTCGCGCTGCCGACGGGGTGTACGGCACGCAGCTCGGCTTCCTGGGAAAACGCCTATGACGGTGATCTTCGACGCAGCCATCACGCGCGGCGACCTGCGCGGCAAGCGCGTCACGATCGTCGGACTGGGGAAGGGACGCACGAGCTCAGGACTCGCGAAGTTCCTCGTCGCGAGTGGTGCGCGCGTGACCGTGACCGACGCGAAGCCGCGCGAGGCGCTGGCCGAGGGTATCGGGCGCATGGGCGACACGAAGGTCGATCTGGTCCTCGGCCCGTCGAGCGACGACGCGGCGATCGCCGACGCCGATCTCGTTTTTGTGATCCCCGGTGTACGCCCGCGATCGGCCACGATCCTGCGCGCGCTCCAGCGCGACCTCCCAGTGATGACCGAGATCGGGCTCTTCTTCCGCCTCTGCCCTGCGCCGATCATCGGCGTGACCGGGACAAAGGGAAAGACCACGACCACGACCATGCTCGAGCAGATCCTGGCGCGCGGAAAGCGGCGCGTGTTCAGTGGCGGCAATATCGGGCGCGCGATCATCCAGGAGCTCGAGTCGATCACCAAGGACGACATCGTCCTCCTCGAGCTATCGAGCTTCCAGCTGGAGACGCTCGGTCGCAGTCCGCACATCGCCGTGATCACGAACGTCGGCGAGGATCACCTCGATCACCACGGAACGCGCGAGGCGTACATCGCCGCGAAGCGGAACATCCTCGTGTGGCAGGGACCGAAGGACATCGCCGTCCTCAACCTCGACGATCATGCGGTGGTCGCGATGGACACCGGCAGCGCCGGTGAGGTGCGCGGCTACTCGCTGACACAGCGGCCGAAGCGCGGCGCGTTCCTCGACCCCAACGGCATGCTGTCGCTGGCCGAGGGCGGTGCTGCGATCCCCCTTGTCTCGGCGTCGCAGCTCAAGGTCCCGGGCCGCCACAACATCGCCAATGCGCTTGCGGCGGCTGCGGCGGGGTTCGCGGCGGGCGTGGAGCCGGTCGCGATCGGCGACGCGCTCCGTGCGTTCGAAGGCGTTCCGCGCCGGCTGGAGACCGTCGGCGAGCGCGATGGCGTGTTGTTCGTGAACGACTCCGCCGCCACCACCCCGGCGGCGACGATCACCGCGCTCGACGCGTTCGATCGCCCGGCGGTCGTGATCCTCGGCGGTGTGGGGAAAGGTGCGGACTTCACGGGGCTCGCGAAGGAGGTCGCGAAACGCGGCCGCGCCGCGGTGCTCATCGGTCAGGCCGCAGATGACATCGCCGCCGCTCTGGCAGTCGCGGGCAAGGGCAAGTTTCCGATGATCCGCGCATCCACGTTCGCGGAGGCGGTGAAGAAGGCCGGCGCGCTCGCGCAATCCGGCGATGTCGTACTTCTGTCGCCGGCGTGCGCGTCGTTCGACATGTTCACCTCGGCCGACGACCGCGGTGACCAGTTCGTCGCGCTCGTACGAAAGATGCTCGAGGGTGCACCCGCATGAGATATCTGCGGCTGCCACGCACGACCTCGTTCGACCTGATGCTCGTCGGCGTCGTCCTCGCGCTCACGCTTCTCGGTATCGCGATGGTCTACAGCGCCAGCGGCATCCGCGCCCTCGATACGCTCGACGACCCGCGCTACTACCTGACCTGGCAAGCGGTCTGGGCGGCGATCGGTCTCGTGGGGATGCTCGCGGCGATGCGCGTCGACTACCACCGCTACCGCGTGATCGCGGGGCCGCTCATCGTGCTCGTCGCGATCCTGCTGATCCTCGTGCTCGTACCCGGCGTCGGCGTCCGTGCCGGCGGGGCCGCGCGCTGGCTGCGGGTCGGACCGGTCGGACTCCAGCCGGCCGAGCTCGCGAAGCTCGCGCTCATCCTGTACGGCGCCGCGTGGCTCGGCGGCCGTCGCACCGAGATTGGCAGGCCGGCG
Organism: Chloroflexota bacterium; assembly: GCA_031394155.1. Taxonomy (GTDB): domain Bacteria; phylum Chloroflexota; class Limnocylindria; order P2-11E; family P2-11E; genus CF-39. The sequence continues at coordinate 3,329 of JANMWW010000362.1, forward strand.
GTGATCCTTCCCTTCTTCTTCGTCGTCGCGACGCTGGCCGGCCTCATCGTCGCCGAGCCAGACCTGGGCACCACGATCGTTCTCGTCGCGATCGCGATGACCATGTATTTCGTCGCGGGCGCGCGTGTTCGCGTGTTCGCCGCGTTCGCCGGTCTTGCCGCGGTGCTTGGCCTCGCGGTCGCGATCGAGCAGCCGTACCGGTTGCAGCGCTTCCTCACCTTCCTCGACCCCTGGTCCGATCCGCAGGGCAGCGGGTTCCAGACGATCCAGTCGCTGTACGGCCTTGCGCTCGGGGGGCTGTTCGGTGAGGGCCTTGGCGCCGGACGCGAGAAATTCGGCTTCCTGCCCGCTCCGTACACAGATTCGATCTTCGCGGTCCTGGGGGACGAGCTTGGGCTCGCGGGGACGCTCGCTGTGATCGTTCTGTTCTTCGTCATCGGGTACCGAGGCATCCGGATCGCGCTCCGCGCGCCGGATGCGACGGGCGCGCTCCTCGCCGCCGGGATCACGACCTGGCTGGTCTTCCAGGCCTGGGTCAACATGGCCGTGGTCGCGAGCCTCGTGCCGATGACCGGCATCACACTGCCCTTCATCTCGTATGGCGGATCGTCGCTGTGCGTGGGCCTCATCGCCGTCGGTATCCTTCTGAATATTGGACGCGAGTCGGGGCCAGAGCCGGCGCGCGTGTCGCGTGCTCCTCGTCGGGGGAGGGACGGGCGGTCACATCAGCCCGCTCGTGGCGATCGCCGAGGCCCTGCGCGAGACCGACCCCGAGGTGGAGCTCCAGTTCATCGGTGGTCGTCGCGGCAGCGAGGGTAGCCTCGTGCCCGAGGCGGGCATCTCGTTCCACGCCGTGCCGATGGCCTCGTTGCGCGACCCCGACTCGCGGCTCGCGTTGCTCGGCACGCTCGTCGGCCTACCGCTCGCGTTCTTCGACGCGCTGTTCCAGATGCTCCGTCGCCGCCCGAGCGTGCTCGTGACCAGCGGCGGCGCGATCGCGATCCCCGTCGTGCTTGCCGCGCGCGCGCTGCGGGTGCCGGTGTACCTCTGGGCCGGTGACGCGCTGCCCGGACGCGCGAGCCGGTCGCTCTCGCGCTTCTGCTCGCGGATCGGCGTCACCTTCGAGCAGGCGACGCGGTCGTTCCCATCGCGCAAGGCTGTCGTGACCGGCACGCCGATCCGCGCGTCGTTGCTGCGATGGACTCGCGAGAGCGCGCGCAAGAAGATGGACGTGCCGGAGGACGCGACACTGATCGTCGTCACCGGCGGGAGCCAGGGATCCGCGCGCATCAACGAGGCGATCTCGAGTGCACTGCCGCAACTGCTCACGAAGGCGTACGTCCTTCACGTGACCGGCGAGGCGCATATCGGGAAAGCGACCGCGCGCGAGAAGACGCTCGGGGACGACGTACGCGCGCGCTACCTGCCGCGTCCATATCTGCGCGACGAGATGGGCGCGGTGCTCGCTGCCTCAGACCTCGTCATCGGTCGCGCCGGCTCGTCGTCGATCTCCGAGCCGCTCGCGTTCGGCGTGCCGCTCGTGCTCGTCCCATTTGGCGCCGCGATGGAAGGTCATCAGGAGATGAACGCGCGCGCGACGTCCGAGGTTGGCGCGGCGGTCGTCGTGCGTGAGAGCCAGCTGCCCGATCGGCTCGTGGTCGAGGTGAGCGGCCTGCTCAACGACCGCGCGCGCCTTGGCCGCATGGCCGAGAGCGCGCGCAAGGCCGGACGGCCGAACGCCGCGAAAGACATCGCGCGCAGCCTGCTCGAGCTCGGTGGCTGCGCGCAGTGACGCGCTTCCACATCGTCGGGATCGGCGGCGCTGGCATGTCGGCCATCGCGCGGATCCTGCTCGCGCGCGGCCATGCGGTGACCGGCTCGGACACCGGCCGCTGGCCGCTGGCGGAGGCGCTCGCGCGCGACGGCGTCGCGGTGCACGAGCGATTTGCGGCCGAGCACGTGCCCGGCGCGGAGATCGTGATCCGGTCCAGCGCGTACAAAGAGGACAACCCCGAGGTGCGCGCCGCCCTGGACCACGGGATCACGGTGTGGAAGCGGCAGGACGCCTGGCGATTCGTGACCGAAGGCAAACGCGTCGTCGCCATCGCCGGCACGCACGGGAAGTCCACGACCACTGCGATGACCTGGTCGGCCCTGCGCGCAGGCGGCATCGACGCATCGCTCATCTGCGGCGCGGTGATCCGCGGTCTCGGCACGAACGCCCACGCCGGTAAGTCGGACGTCTTCGTCATCGAGGCCGACGAGTACGACAACGCCTTCCTCGCTTTGCGCCCCGAGGTGGCCGTGGTTACGACGCTCGATCATGACCACATCGACATCTTCCCGACGCGCGAGTCATACGGCGACGCCTTCCGAACGTTCGTGCGCGGCGCGCTCGCCGGCGGCACGCTCATCGCATCGGCGGACGACGTCGGTGCGCGCGAGCTGGCTATATGGGCGGAGGCGCAGCACAGTCTGCGCGTCCAGACCTACGGCCGAGATAAGTCGGCGTCCACAACGTTGACGGATCTGGGGAACAAGGTGTTCCAGATCGGGCTCGCGCCGCCACGCTCTTTCGCACTGACGGTGCCCGGTTGGCACAATGCGCTGAACGCGGCGGCGGCGATCCTGGT
>JANMWW010000011.1:0-1778 GCA_031394155.1 Chloroflexota bacterium
CAAGCGCCGCGGCTTCCGCGTCGGCATCCTCGACGGTGACATCACCGGCCCGTCGATCCCGCGCATGTTCGGCGTCAAAGAGAAGCCGATGTCGCCCGACAACAAGAACCTCATGCCGCCGAAGTCAAAGGGCGGCATCCCGATCATGTCGATGAACCTCATCCTCCCCTCCGAGGAGGAGGCGGTGATCTGGCGCGGTCCCATGGTCAGTGGCGCGATCCGCCCGTTCTTCACCGACGTGCTGTGGGGCGAGCTCGATTACCTGATCGTCGATCTGCCGCCGGGAACATCCGACGCGCCGCTCACGGTGATGCAGGCGCTGCCGGTCGACGGCGTCGTCCTCGTCACCACGCCGCAGGCGCTCGCGACGATGATCGTGACCAAGGCGGTGAAGCTGGTGAAGCAGCTGGGCGGCGACATCTTCGGCGTGGTCGAGAACATGGCCTACGTGAGGCTGCCCGACGGCCAGCACCTGGAGCTCTTCGGCCCGTCGCAGGGCCTCAAGCTCGTGATCGCGGCGAACGCGCCGCTCATGGCGAAGATCCCCGTCGATCCGCAGATCGCGCACGACGCCGACACGGGTGAGATCGAGTCCTATGTCTCGCCGGAGAGCGACGAGCTCGTCGACAACTTCCTGCTGGTGGCGCCGATGAAGGCCCCGCCCGCCCTGGCGCATTAGGGAGTACTAGGACCCCGCTCCCCGGCTGGGGGATGCCCATATTGCCCGGCCTCCAGCATCGTTATGCCTGATATGAAGAGATCACCGCTCGCCCTCTTCCTCGTGACAGGCCTCATCTTTGGCTCCTCGGCCGCCGCTGCGGCAAGCGTCCACTCCAGCACAGCGATCAGCGCCCTGGATGAGTGCGGCGTCGATGGCGACCAGCAAGGCGACTTCGCCGACCCCGCCTGCGACACCGATGACTCCGACGCGAACGACGCGGAGAACAGCCAGACCGGTCAGTCCATGGACGCGAAGGACGTCAACGAGAGTGGCGAGAAGCAGACCGGTGGATCTGACATGCAGGGCGACAACAACGACAACAGCGACGAGAACGACTAGCTCTTAGAGCGCGGTCGCATTCCGCCGATCGGGGGATGGCCCGACCCAGGCGCGTCGCGCACATTGACCCCTCGATGAAGCTCCGGCACCTGACCCTTGCGATCGTCCTGGCGCTCGGCGCGGCGGGCGCCTCGCCGTCGCGCGCCTTGGCCGACTGCCCCGGCAGCGACCAGCAGGACGCGACCGCGCAATGCGACGACGCGATGCCTTCCGTCGACGCACCCGACAGTGTCTCGCCCGGCGCGCCGGACATGGCGGTCCCGATGGTCGACGCGGATGGCGATCCGATCCCGTTCGTCGAAGAGACGCTCGCGCCGCCTCCCGGCACCACGCTCGCGTTCGACTCTCACGAGTAGGGTCGCGACCGCGTACTCCGGCGACGGGGCGGGTCTAGACCAAACGCACCTTTGCGACACCCTCGCAGGCGCGCGCCAGGCGGGCATCCGACGTGATCAGCGGCGCATCCAGCGCGCGGGCCAGCGCGACATAGAGGCTGTCGGGTGGCGAGAATCGATCACCGAGGTCGTTCGCGCTCTGCAGCAGCGGCGGAAGAGGTATGCGCTCCACGGCGAGCGTCGCGAGCGCGTTGATCCCAGCGCGCAGACCGTCCGCGTCCATGGCGCCGCGCCGGCCGAGCCGGCGGAGGGCGCGATAGACCTCGGCGTCGAAATGCGCGGGCACGACTGTCGTATCGGCCCGGAGCATCGCGGCGGCCGCG
>JANMWW010000015.1:0-17986 GCA_031394155.1 Chloroflexota bacterium
TCGAACCGCCCGGTCAGCACGACGTCGGGGCCGGTCGTCACGCGATCGCGTCGCCGGTCGTCACATCGAACAAACGGATCGCGCTTGGATCGACATGCAAGCTCACCTTCGCGCCGGGCTGCGGGCGCACGTCGGCCGCCGCGCGCACCGTCACGAGCGCCGCGCCGATCTTCACGTCGACGATGGTCTCGCTGCCGAGCGGCTCCGAGATGAGGACCACGGCCGGGTGCGCATCGGCTGCGCTGGAATCGAGCGTGATCGCCTCCGGTCGGATCGCGACGCGCACCTTTCGGGCCGCGATCGGTCGGGGAAGCTTCATGTGCCACACGCCTTCGGCGACGACCGCATCGCCCTGCACCTCCGCCTCCAGCACGTTCATCGGCGGGCTGCCGATGAACTGCGCGACGAAGATGTTCGCGGGACGCTGATACAGGTCGTCCGGCGGGCCGAGCTGCAGCAGCTTGCCGTGGTCGAGGACCGCGATGCGGTGGGCGAGGGTCATCGCCTCGGCCTGATCGTGGGTCACGAAGATCGTGGTCGTGCCGAGCTCGTGCTGCAGCGTCTTCAGCTCGGTCCGCGTGTGGGTGCGCAGCTTCGCGTCGAGGTTCGAGAGCGGCTCGTCCATGAGGAACACGCGCGGCTCGCGCACGATCGCGCGCGCGAGAGCCACGCGCTGCTGCTCGCCGCCGGAGAGGCGCGCGGGGCGGCGGTCCAGGAGCGGCGTGAGCGACAGCATCTCAGCGACGCGCGCCACCCGCGCGTCGCGGTCTGCTGGCGAGATCTTGCGAACGAGCAGCGGGTAGCGGATGTTGTCGCGCGCGCTCATGTGCGGGTACAGCGCGTAGCTCTGGAACACCAGGGCGACGTCGCGGTCCTTCGGCTCGAGCCCAAGGACGCTCTGCCCATCGATGCGGATGTCACCGGAGTCGGGATGCTCCAGACCCGCGAGCATGCGCAGCGCGGTCGTCTTCCCGCAGCCCGACGGTCCGAGGAGAACGAGCAGCTCGCCATCGGCGATGTCGAGCGACAGATCGTTCACCGCAGCGCGATCGCCACCGGCGAAATTCTTGACGACGTGCTCGTACTGAACGCTCGCCACTACAGGCCCCGCGAGGTGGAGATGAGGCCTCGCACCATCATCCGGCGCGTCGTGAAGAAGAGCGCCATCACCGGCAGGGCGTAGAGGAGGCCCATGGCCGCGACCAGCCCGTACTGAACCTCGTTGTATCCGCCCTGCGTGCGGAAGGTCTCGTAGAAGGCGAGTGGCACGGTCTTCATATCCTGCTTATCCACCAGGATGATGACCATGAGCACCTCCGCCCAGGCGGCGAGGAACGCGAGGCCCGCGACGACGCCGATGCCGCTTCGCGCGACGGGCAGGACGATCTCCACGAGCGCGCGCAGCTTCGAGCGGCCGTCGAGCCACGAGGCCTCCTCGAGCTGGCGCGGGACGGTGTCGAAGAAGCCTTTCATCAGCCAGATGAGGAAGGGCAGCTCGATCGCGGCGTGAATGAGGACCAGGCCGAGGTACGAGTTGCGCAGCCCGAGCGTTTTCGCCAGGCCGTAGATCGGGACCATCGTCGCCGAGAGCGGCATCGTCTGCAGCAACAGGATCGCGTACATGATCCAGGACTTGAAACGGATCTGGAGGCGCGATAACGAATAACCCGCGAGCGAAACGACGATCACGTCGAGGACCGTGGTGAGACCGGCGACGATGAACGAGTTCATGAGCGCGTGACCGAAGTCGTGCTCGGTGAAGATGCGTACGAAATTGTCGAGGGTGGGTGAGCTGGGAATGCGGATGTAGGCCTTCGCCTCGGAGTCGAATGCCGCCGTGACGAGCCAGACGAACGGCGCGAGGAAGAACACGATGACGACGATGAACACGGCGTGCACGAGCACCGCCTCGAGCGGGCTGCCGCCGCGACGTCGCGGCGCGACGCGGGCCGGGGTCGTCGCGCGCGCGGTCATGCGCGGGCCCTCGACCAGCGCAGGTACATGGTCGCGAAGATCAGGTTGAGCGTGAGCATCACCACCGCGATCGCGGAGCCGTAGCCGATGGCGTACTGCTGGAACGCGGTGTGGAACGCGTACAGCGCGATCACTTCAGTGGCCGAGCCGGGGCCGCCGTTGGTGAGCGTCTGGATGACGATGAACGTGCCGAACGTCGACATCGTGATCGAGAGCAGCGTGAGCGCCGCGATGGGGCGCAGGCTCGGAAGCGTGTGGTCCCAGAACCTGCGCCACGCGCCGGCGCCATCGACCCGCGCGGCCTCGTAGATGTCCGGCGGGATGGTCTTCAGCGCGCCGAGAAAGATGATCATCGTGAACGCGGCCCCGCGCCAGATGTTCGCGATGACCACCGCCGGCATCGGGGCCTCTCCGAGCCAGTTCACCGACTGCATGCCGATGGCGTGAAGCCCCATGTTCAGCGAGCCGAAGTAGAAGTCGAACATTGCGACCCACAAGAAGCCCGCGATGAGCGTGGGGTTCACCCAGGCCAGCAGCACGGCGGCATACGCGACCGTCGCGAACCGCCAGCCGCGGCGCTCCGCGTGATCGATGAGCAGCGCCAGCCCGAGACCGAGGAGGAACTGCCCGACGATGGCCGAGCTCACGACGAAGACGATCGAGTTGCGGATGACCGTCCAGAAATCGGGATCGCTCGCGAGTCGTAGGTAGTTATCGAAGCCGACGAAACGCGGGCGCGCCGCGTCGAGGCCGACGAGCGAGAGATTGGTGAGACTCGATCCGGCGGCCCAGACCGCCGGCGCGACGAAGAAGAGGGCAAGAAGAAGCGCGGCCGGCGTGAGGCCCAGTAGGTACGGACCGTTCCGTGCCATCCTCACGCCGCCGCGCTACTCCGCTTACTGCTCGACGACGAGGCTTGCGCCCACCGCCTGCTTCAGGTCCGCTGCGTACTGCTTCATCGCGTCGTCCGGGCTCATTTCGCCGCTCGCGACGCGACCGGTCGCCTTCTGGATGACGCTCACGACCTTGCCGAAGTTCGGATCCGCGGGAACGAACTTTGCCTTCTCGAGCGCCTTGGTCGAATCGACGAGGTACGGCTGCGCCTTGAACTCGGCGACCTCCGCGGAGTCCGAGCGAGCCACGGGGTGGGGGTCCTCGACGTTGATCTTCGCCACGGTGTCCTTGTTGTTCCAGGTCTTGATGAACTCCCATGCCAGGTCCTTGTTCTTGGCCTTGGAGGTCATGTACCAGACGGTCCCCAGACCGCCGATCGTGAATGACGGTCCGCCCGACTCCGTGGGATGCAGGAGGTAGCCGACGTTCTTCTCGGTCGCGGCCTTGTCCTTGGTGGCCCAGCCGCCGTAGACCCATCCGCCTTCGAAGAGCAGCGCGAGCTGACCGTTGCCGAGCTTCTCGCGCATCGCGGTCCACGGCTTGGTCGTGGTGAGGATCTCCTTCGGAACGAGCCCGCCGCCGTACACCTTCTGGTAGTACGTGAGCGCCTTCTTGAGCGCGGCGCTCGAGCCGATCCACTTGCCGTCGGCTGTGAGTACATCGCCGCCGTACGCCCACACCAGCGGGATGAATGCGTGGTTCGCGGTGCCGGTGTCGCCCGCTGCGCCGGCGTAGAGCGCGTAGGGGATGACATCGGGTGTCTTCGACTTCACCGCCGCGGCCGCGTCGGCCACGTCGTCGAGCTTGGTGGGCTTCCAATCGGCCGGCAGCCCGGCCTTCTGGAGATCGTCCTTGCGGTAGTAGAGCCAGCGCGTGTCGAGGCCGTAGGGGATCGCCCAGACCTTGCCCTTGTACGTCGCGCCCTTCTTGATCGCGTCGGGATAGTTCTTCCAGTCGGCCCACGCGTTCACGTATTGGTCGAGCGGCTCGATATATCCTGCGTCGGCGAGCTCGCCGATGCGGTCACCGCCGACGTGCGTCACGTCCGGCGCGTCGCCGCCCTGCATGGCGAGCAGCAGCTTCGTGTAATGGTCGCCGCTCGGGATCTTCTGGAGGTCGATGTTCACCTTGGCATTCGGATTCGCCGACATGACCGCTTGCGCCGCCGCGTCGACGTACTTCGGCTTGACGCCCAGCTCGTCCGGGTACGACACCACGATCGTGCCGGTGAGACCCTTGGCCTGGCTGGGCGCGGCGGAGCCGACCGGCGTACCGGCCGGAGTGCAGGCCACCGCGAGACCCGATGCGGCGGCCACCTTGAGGAATGTCCGGCGTGAATATCTGCTCATGAGCACCTCCCTGCGCGCGAATATATGCCACCGAACGTGACCTCACCGCAGCTTGCTCCGGGCGATGCCGAGCGGGTCGTTACAGAGTGCCGCCGCGTGCTCGCCGGGAATCGCCAGGCGGGCGTTTCGGGCTGGGACGGCAGGCGCTACGACTGCACCTGCCCCTCACCGACGACATATCCGTTCCAGTGGTGGTGGGATTCGGCGTTCATCGCGATCGCCCTCTTGCACGTCGACCCCGAGCTCGCGAAGCAGGAGGTGCGCTGCCTCCTCCAGGGCATGCAGCCCGACGGCTTCATGCCGCACATGATCCTGTGGGAGAAGAGCGCGCACGAACGCGCGCTGGCCGAGTACTCGATCCGCCTCGCGCACCCCTATTACACGGCGACGATCCAGCCGCCGGTGATCGGCCGCACGATCGAGCGGATCTGGGACGCGACGCACGATGTGGCCTTCGCGCGCGAGGTGCTTCCGCCCTTGCTTCTTCATTTAGCCTGGCTGCGCGACGTGCGCGACCCGGACGGTGACGGGCTCATCGCGATCATCCAGCCCGACGAATCCGGCCTCGACGCGAGCCCGAAGTACGACGCGGCGATGGGCATTTTGTCGGACCCGCCGTCGGAGGTTCTCCCGGAGCTGCGGCGCTCGATGCAACGGCTGTTCCGCGCATACGAGCCGCTCTCGATGAAGGAGCAGCCGCGGGCCGACCTGTTCCTGTTCGAGGACGTGATGGTGAACGCGATCTACGCCGACGCGCTGCGCGGGCTCGCGCGTGTCGTTCGCGAATCCGGCGGCGATCGGCGCGTCGCGGACGATCTCGAGTCACGCCAGCGCGCGACGACGCGCGCGCTCGTGGACAAATGCTGGGATCCGAGCGCCGGCGTCTTCTGGGATCTCTCGAGTGCCCGTGAGGAGCAAGTCAAGGTGCTCACGTTCTCGTGCCTCTTCCCGCTCATCCTGCCGGATCTCGACCGCAACATTGCCGAGCGGCTGGTGCGAGAGCATCTGTTGAATGCATCGGAGTTCTGGACGCCCTATCCCGTGCCGAGCACCGCCGCGAACGAGAAAGCGTTCGACCCGACGTGGAAGACCGATACGACGTGGCGTGGGCCGACCTGGATGAACGTGAACTGGTATCTGTACTGGGGATTACGCGACCATGGCTTCACCGACATCGCGAGCGATCTTGCGCGCCGTTCGGTCGCGCTCGTCGCGAAGTCTGGCGTGCGCGAGTTCTACGATCCGATCACCGGCGATGGGCAGGGCGCGCACGACTTCGCGTGGACCACGCTCGTGCTCGACATGATCGCGGCGGAGTCGGCTCCCCTGATCGGGTGAAACCGGCCAGTATGTAATCGGACGGTAAGAGCTCGGCCGCGAGTAAAACACGGCGGCTTGCGATTCGATAACTCACATGAAAGCCCGCCAAGGCGGGCAGATAGTGGAGAACGAATCAGATGAACGCAGCTGCGATCATTCGCTCGAAGTCGGTCGCCGTGCTCAGCGCCGGCGTGCTCGGAATGGGTCTGCTCAGCGGTGTCGCCTTCGCGATGACGCCGGTAAGCGCCGACGCCGCGACCGCGATGGCGCCGGATTCTCGCGTGACCAGCGCCGAGCAGGACCGGCGCGACGGCAAGCTCAAGGCAGTCCTCGACGGACTTGTCGCCAAAGGCGTCATCACGCAGGCGCAGGAAGACGCGATCATCGACGCGCTCAAGGCCGAGCACAAGGACCACCCGAAGATCAAGGAGTTCGTCGGCGACGTCCTCAAGTCGAGCGTCGATTACCTCGGTCTGCCCGCCGACCAGGTGAAGAAGGATCTTCACGCCGGCAAGAGCCTTGGCGAGATCGCGAACGCGACACCGGGCAAGTCGCGCGATGGCCTGCTGAAGTTCCTTGACGACGCGGCCAACAAGCGCATCGCTGCGGCGGTCGACGCCGGCAAGATCACGAAGGATCAGGCTGAGAAACTTCGCACGAAGGTCGACGAAGCCATCGTCCGCATCGTCGACCACTCCGGCACCCGCTAGGTCCCTTCCCACCTCCTCCCTCGCCTCCGCGACGGGCGCCGCGCACGCGGCGCCTTTCGCGTGGGGTGCGGGACGATCACGCCCATGCCGGAGTCATCCGCGTCTCACACGACTTACAGACTTCCCTGTGGCGCGACCCACTCGACCGGCTGTTTGGTGACCGCGGCGACGATCTCGAAGTCCGCGTCGTAGTGGAGCACGACGAGACCCGCGCGCTCGGCCACAGCGGCGATCAGCAGATCGGGCAGGCTGACCGCTCGGTGGCGTCCTCGCTTTGCAAGGAGCGCCAGAACATCCTCGGCGCGCGCAAAGTCGGCCTCGCTCATCGCGACGCGGGGATACGCGATGACGCGGTCCTTTCTCGTCTCGAGGAGATCCCGCTCACTGCGCGCGCTGTAGAGGATCTCGAGCTCCACAACGCCGCAGGTCGAAACGTGGCCAGCCATGATGAGCGGGACGACCTTGGCTGCGACGACCGGCTTTCCGAGGTGAACGATGGCGCTCTTGTCCGCGAGGTATCCCGGCATCAGCGCCAGGCGTCCGCCATGACTTTGGGTTTGTCGAGATCGAGTCCATCCATCTTCTGCAGTCGCTTGACGCTCCGCTCGCGCGCTGCGCGCGTGATCACCTCGTCGAACGACCGCTCGACGGTCTCGCGTAGCGTCGTGGTGCCGAGGATCTCCTTGACGTTCGCGAATTTGCTCTGATCGATCTCGATCGTCGTGGTCTTCGTGCCCGTGACGGCGTACGTGCCAGCCTCTCCCGTAATTGCAGACGATGGCGCGGGCCGCGCCGGCTGTGGCGCGTCGTAATTGACGTCGACCCACTTCTTGTCGATGAGCGTCTGGAACCGCTTGGGAAAGGCACGGGCGATCTGGAACCAGACGAAGCGGTTGTTCGGATCGCCGTCGACGAGTGCTCTCAGGTCCACACCGGCCTGGTATTTCGATGCGTACGTCTTGCCAGTGGTCTTGTCGCGGATAGGGTCCCCTCGCTTCGCCATCGACGGATCTCTTTCTCGCCCCCCCCTCGCTCGGCGTCGGCGTGTTTGATCTTCGAGAAGATATCTATACATCATATCTTCTATCAATAGCTATAGTCGCGCGACGGGTTCAGCGAGCAGATACGCCTGCGGCCACGATGTCGGCTACGTCGTCGGTTCGCTGTATTCCCGCTTCGAGTCCCTTGATCGTCATGCCGTGGAGTCCGGCACGGATCGCGCTCTCAATAGCGTCGCCCGCCTCAGGCTCGCCGACGTGCCGGAGCAGCATCGCGACCGCGCCGATGGCACCCAGCGGCGATGCCACGCCCTGACCCGCGTACTTGGGTGCCGAGCCGTGGATCGGCTCGAACATGGAGGTCTTAGCAGGATGGATGTTCCCTGACGCCGCGATGCCGAGCCCGCCAGCGATCGCCGCGCCGAGGTCGGTGATGATGTCGCCGAAGAGGTTCGTCGTGACGAGCGTGTCGAACTGCTCGGGCTTCTGGATCATCCACATGCACGTTGCGTCGACGTACATCGCATCGCGCGTCACGTCGGGGAAGCCGGCGCCGATCTCGTCGAAGATCGTGCGCCACATCTCCTGGATCGGGATGGCGTTCGACTTGTCGACCAGGGTGAGGTGCCTCCTCGGGCGGGAGCGCGCGAGCTCGAAGGCGTAGCGCACGACGCGCTCGATGCCCGGCCGGGTGAAGCGCATCGGCGCCATGCCGACCTCGTCCTTGCCGGTCCCGGTGATCGTGCCCTGCTGCGTGTACACGTCCTCGGTGTTCTCGCGTACCACGACCATGTCGACATCCGCGGGGCGCTTGCCCTTTAAAGGAGTGAGCCGCTCGTCGTACAGGACGATCGGTCGGAGGTTGACGAACAGGTCGAGGCCCTGGCGGAGGCCGAAGATGATCTCGCGCTCGACGACGCCGCGTGGTGCGCGCGGGTCGCCGATGGCTCCGAAGAGGATCGCCTCGTGCTTGCGCAGACCATCCACGTCCTTCGCGGTGACGTGCGCGCCAGATTCGACGTAACGCGCGGATGACCACGGGTATTCCTCGCGCGATGTGGAAAAACTGAACCGTTGCTCGGCCGCGTCGAGGACGCGAAGTGCAGCGCGTGTCACTTCCGGACCGATGCCGTCGCCGCCGATGACAGCGATGGAGTGCGTACGTGTCATGGGAGCCGAATCGTCGCAGAAAGGCATTGACGCTGCGTTCGGCGGTGATAATTTTGGTTCGATGACGCGCAGCTTCCGCCACATGGCCATGCCGACGACCCTTTGCACCTGCGTCTGTGCGGAGGGTCTTTTGGTTTCGGGAGGCAGCGGCTAGTCAGCTCGTCGCAACAGCGCAGATCACAAAGGCCTCCCCAGAACGGGAGGCCTTTTCAGTTCCAAGGAGGGACGGAGATGAGCGATACGAGATATCTGGCGGTGGCCTTCGCGAGCCGCAGCGCGAACGGACACCTCCGACCGGCGGTGACCGAAGCGGCGCCCGAGGGCGCCAAGATCGTGCGGACGCGCACCGATGTGGTCGCGGCCGTGTTCGAGGTGGCCGAGGACGTCGACGCGCGCAGCGAAGGGGAGCGGCTGCGCCGGCAAGTGGCGGAGGAGACCGATGACCCCGAGCTCTCGGTCACGGTGAGCGGACCCAAGCGCGGCACGACCGGTGCGCACCTCGCGCTGCTCCAGGCGGAGCAGGCCGCCGCGATCGAGCGCGGAAACGGCGGCAGGGGAAAGACGACGCACTTCGAGGACATCGGCGCCTATCGCTTCGTGCTGGGTCAGCCCGAGATCGACATCGAGGAGTCGTCTGAGCGTGCGCTCGGCACGCTCGCCGAGGACGAGGAGCGCTACGCCGATCTCATCAAGACCCTCGACGCGTTCATTCGTCTGCACGGCAGCGTCAACGCCGTGGCGCGCGACCTCTTCCTGCACCGCAACACCGTGCGGCAGCGGCTCCGCCGGATCGCGCAGCTGACCGGTGCTGACCTCGCGAACTCAGACGATCGGCTCGCGCTCCAGCTGGCGCTGATCGGAAGGCAGGCGCTGCAGCATCTGAATTAGCGGCCGAAACAAGGTCTGCCCTTCTCACACTCCTGGAAGCTGCACAATCTCGCGACGCGGGATCGGGAGGATGACGTGAGCGCGGGCACGCACAACGTCGAGAAGCGGCGGATCGTCACTTCGAGCGATCCCGACTACGACTCCAGGCGCGTCACCTTCAACGGGATGATCGACCGTCGACCGCTGGAGATTCATGTCTGCACCGAGGTGGCAGATGTGGTGGCGGCAGTCCGGCGTGCGCGCGAGCTGAGAGTTCCGGTCTCAATTCGCGGCGGCGGGCATAGCGTCGCCGGACACTGCATCGGCGAGGGCGCCGTGGTCGTCGATCTCGCCGGGATGCGCCGGGTCGTGGTCGATCGAGCATCGCGTGCCGCCGTCGCGCAGGGCGGCGCAACGTGGGAAGACTACGACTCAGCTACGCAGCGTTTCGGTCTCGCGAGCACCGGGGGCACCTTCACGGATACGGGCATCGCAGGGCTGACGCTGGGTGGTGGCATTGGATACCTGATGGGGACCCAGGGCTACACCGTCGACACCCTGATCGGCGTCCGCATCGTCACCGCGTCCGGCGAGATCGTGCGGGCATCGGAGGCGGAGAACGCCGATCTCTTCTGGGGGGTTCGCGGAGCCGGAGCCAACTACGGGATCGTGGTCGAGTTCGAGTACCGCCTCCAACCTGTGGGCGAGCTCTACGGGGGCGCGATCACCTACCCGTTGTCGGCGGCTGCCGAAGTGTTGCGCGTCACCCGAGACCTGGCGGCGGTGGCGCCCGACGAGCTGACCCTGCAGTGCGCGGTGGGCCGACGGACGGCGGACACGACCGTGACCGCCTGCTTCCAGGGAGCGGAGAAGGACGGTGAGCAGCTGTTGCGGCCGCTCCGGAAGGTTGCGCCGGTGCTGGAGGATGCCGTTCGACGCCTCAGTTACGCGGAGATGCAGGGGACGAACGCCCTTCTGCCCTTCGGACTGAGGCACTACTGGAAGGGGCACTTTCTGCGCTCTTTGCCCGATCCTCTGATCGAGATGTCTGTTGACCATGTCTCACAGCGCCCGCGCTCAGGCTTCGACACGCTCCTGATCGAGTTCATCGGAGGAGCGCCCCTTCGGGTCTCCGCCGATGCGATGGCCTTCAACCACAGACAGGCGTTGGTGAATGCGAGCGCTCTTGGGATCTGGACGAGCCGAGAGACTGACGACGAGCATGTCGCCTGGGCGCGCGACTACGCGACTGGCGTTGCCCCGTATGCGACGGGAGCTGAGTACGTGAACTACATGTCAGAGGATGTGCAGGGCGACCGGATACGAGCCTCATACGGCGACACAAAGTTTGCCCGCCTACAAGAGCTGAAGCGGCAGTACGACCCCGACAATGTGTTCCGCTTCAATCAGAACATCACGCCGTTCGCAAAGGCGTAAGTCCGAACTATCAGCGCACATTTGCGGACAAAGTCAACGGTCGAAGGGAGTCGACAATGGCGCGTCCAGTCAAGTGGGGGATCCTGTCGACCGCGCACATCAACCGGAACGTGATCCCGGCGGCGCACGCATCGCCGAAGGTCGAGCTCCTCGCCGTGGCGAGCCGCGATCAAGCGCGCGCCGACGACTACGCGAAGAAGTGGGAGATCGAGCGCGCGTACGGCTCCTACGAAGCGCTCCTCCGCGATCCCGACATCGAGGCGGTGTACATCTCGCTGCCGAATTCGATGCACGTCGAGTGGTCGATCAAGGCGCTCGAAGCAGGGAAGCACGTGTTGTGCGAGAAGCCGTTCTCGCGGCACGTGCCCGAGGTCGAAGCGGCGTTCGACGCTGCGGACCGCACGGGTCGGCTGCTGAGCGAGGCGTTCATGTATCGCCACAACCCGCAGACCAAGCGGGCGAAGCAGCTTGTGGACGAAGGGGCCATCGGCGAGCTGCGGCTCATTCGATCCGCATTCAGTTACTCGCTCTATGACGAGAACAACATCCGCCTGCACGCGGGGCTCGACGGTGGCGCATTGATGGATGTCGGCTGCTATTGCGTGAGCGCCTCGCGGCTCTTCGGCGGTGAGCCGGAGAACGCATACGGTGAAGCATGGTTCGGGGCGTCAGGGACCGATTGGGTGTTCGGAGGCGTGCTCCGTTTCCCCGGCAACGTCGTCGCACTTTTCGATTGCGGCACGGCGATGCCGGAGCGCGACGAGCTGGAACTGATCGGAAGCGAAGGCTCGTTGTTCCTCGACGACCCGTGGCACTGCAAGATGCCGGGCATCGAGCTCCGCCACGAGGGAGGGGTCAAAAGGATCGAGATCAACGTGTCTGACTCCTATCGACTTGAGCTCGAAAACGTGGCTGACGCGATCCGCGGTGATGGCGAGCTGCTCCTCGGACGTAACGACGCCGTGGCACAAGCACGAGTGCTTGAGGCTTTGCATGATTCGACCCCGCTGCAAGATGACGTCCGTCGCGGAGGCCGCTGAGGATCTAGGGGTGGGACGCCGCGACGCCGATGCGCGCAACGATCGCGCGCAGCATCCGGTCGAAGATCACGGTATGAACCGGATAGAGGGCGTACCAATACAGCAGGCCACCGAGGCCGATCGGGTCGAACACCGCGGTCTGCCGGATCGTCGATCTGCCCGCGCCCGCGGGTGTGACCTCGAAATCCAGCCAGGCGCGGCCGGGTAGCTTCATCTCCGCGGCCAGGCGGAGACGCCGGCCGTCCGCGATCGTCTCGACCCGCCAGAAGTCGAGGGTGTCTCCAAGCACCAAGCGCTCGGGGTCGCGTCGTCCGCGGCGCAGGCCGACTCCGCCCACGAGGAGATCGACGGCTCCGCGCGCACGCCACAACCAGTTGCCCCAATACCAACCGGTCGCGCCCCCGATCCGGCGGATCGGGGTGAACGCGAGTTCCACCGGTACCGGCACCTCGCAGACCCGGGTATAGATCAGCCGGGAGCCGAAGCGAGCTCCGTGCACCGAGGCCGGGCGGCCCGACGCCGACAGCGCATCGGCCCAACGCGTGTCGGCGGATTCGTGATCCTCGAACGCGAGCGCCCGCCGGATCGCATCCGCCAGGCCGAGCGGTCGGATCGAGAACGCGCGCATCGCAGCGTCATCGCTGACGATCGTCGGATTCTTCATGCCTTCGATGAGTTGCCGGCCGATGCGCGCGTACACCGGCGTGATCAGTCCGAGCCATAGGCTCGACAGATGTGGCGTCAGCACCGGCACCGAGATGAGCAGGCGACGCAGGCCGCGCTGATGCGCGTACTCGCGCATGATGCCGCCGTACGAGACCCGTTCGGCACCGCCGACCTGAAAGACGCGTGAACTCGCGTCGTCCGGAAGGTCCAGCGCCGCCACCAGGTATGCGATGACGTCCTCGATCGCGATGGGCTGGGCCACCGTCGCGACCCACCGCGGGCAGATCATCACCGGTAGCCGCTCGGTGAGCGCGCGGATGATCTCAAAGGAGAGGCTGCCCGAACCGAGGATGACCGATGCCCTGAACTCGATGACCGGCACCCCGCTCTCACGAAGCAGTGCACCGGTCTCCTGTCGGCTCCGAAGATGGTCCGACAGCGGCGCGCCGGTGTCGTTCTCGCTGCCCAGGCCTCCCAGATAGACGATCCGCCGCACCCCGGCGACATGCGCGGCCTGGCCGAAGTTGCGCGCGGCGACCCGGTCCTGCTCGGCGAAGTCGCCCCCGCCGCTCATCGAGTGAACGAGGTAGTACGCGGTGTCGACACCCGCCAGGGCCGGGCCGAGCGACGCGGGATCCAGGCAGTCGCCAGCGGCGACCTCCATCGCCGTCGCCGGGAACCGCGCGCGAACGCGGTCGGGTTGGCGAGCCAGGCAGCGCACGCGCGCTCCTCGCTCGAGGACCGCACGCAGCAGGCGTCCGCCGACGTAGCCGGTCACGCCCGTGAGCAAGATCAGGCGACTGGTCGAGTTCGCCGGGCGATCGGAGGGTTCCATCGGACTACCTCACACATCCCGCCGTACAAGAGTGCCGCTCATTCTCCGAGTTCCACTACCAGCTGGCCGCATGGCCTTCTAGCGACTGCGATGGGAACGCGGCTTGAGAAGCATGTTGATGAGCGCGTCCCCCAGCCACTCCTCATAGCGGGATGATGTCCAGCCCCGCTCGAAGACCAGCTGCGTGTAATGCTCCGACCCCGTCATCGCCCAGATGACCGCCAGCGCCTCCGATGGGGTGATGCCCTTGCGCAGCCGATCGCTCGTCCGCAACCAAGCACCGAGGCCATCCCGCTCATTGGCATAGCGAAGTTCCTCGTTCTCGCGGTACCGCTTTACGAGGACCGCATCGCCTGACTCGCGCGTGAAACGGACGAGATCCGCGCAGGGTTCGTAGATGAGGCGAGTGATGCGGGCGACCGTACGGAGCCTGACCTCGGGATCGGGCGACTGTTGCCCCTGCCGCGTCAGCGTCATCGCATCCGCGACATGAGGGAAGCCGGCTTCGATGATCGCCTGGGCTAGGCCGAGTTTGCTGCCGAAAGTCGAATAGACGGTTTGGTACGCGACCCCAGCTTCCCTGGCGATGTCGTCCATGGTCACGCCGCTATAGCTGCCGCTCACAAGCAGCCGGCGCCCCGCGTCGAGGATCCGCTGCCTGGTCATCTGCGCCTGCTCCTGTCGGAGCGTGGCGCTGTATTTCCGGGTGGGCTTGACTACTGAGACCATCGTAGATAGATTAGCAAACTATTGATAAGAGGAACAATCTAGTGAAATCTGCAAGCCCTGTGTGGTGGAGGTTTCCGATGAGCGAGCGCGTACGACGTCAGTTTTATCGGCTCTGGGAGCTGCTCCTTCCCGGGCTGATCGCGCTGTATCCAATGCCGGGGCCTGTCGACGCGGCGGCGCCCGGTACGTTTCGAACGACATCGGAGGTTTGGCGGGGCGAGGTCGCGCCGTTGGAGAGATCCTCGTCACGCGTTCAGGGATTGCGAAGAGGCGAACACCGTGGTCAGTAGTAAGCCCACGGTGACCTACCGGCTCCACCGCGTGCCCGGTGGTGGACTCCCTTTGTTGGTGCGCGCTCGTGCTTGAGATCGACGCGCTCGTTGTCGGCGGCGGCATCCAGGGATTAGTGGCGCTCCGCGAGCTGACGCGTGCCGGCCATTCATGCGCGCTCGTCACGAACAGCGATCTTGGCGCTGGCCAGACGCTGCATTCGCATGGACTCCTCAACAGCGGCTTTGGGCTGATGACGGGGCAGCTGAGGCAGACCCTGGAGGGGGCGGCGCTGCCTTTCGCGCGGGAACATGGCGTTCCCCTCTACGGCGACGACCAGTGGTTCATGCTCGCGCCGCCACCGATGCTCGATCAACTCCGCCCAGCCTGGTCGGCTTCGGGCTATGCGCCCGAGCAAGTCGAGGCGAGCGCACTGCCGTCCGGATTCGCGCCACTGGCTCCGGTGTTCAAGGTCAAGGGTTACAACTTCCCGAAGCGTCGCCTCGTCGCGGCCCTGAGCGAAGGGCTACTCGACCGAATCGTCAGGGGAACGGTTCTTCGTTCCGAGGGCCATGTTCGGATCCAATTCAGTGACTCCGATGAAAGCATTGAGGTCACGCCCAAGGCCATCGTCGTGGCTGCGGGCTGCGGCTCGAAACGGCTGCTGGAGACCGTGTTTCAAGTGAGCTCGCCGCAGCTTGCGCGGGTCTCGTTCAGCAAGCCGCACATGATCTGTGTGAGGGCACCGCGCGCTGTCTTGCCGTCGATCAGCGCCGTCGTGCCGCCCGGGCTGATGATCGTCGGCCACCCGAGTCAAACAGGCGGTTCGGTCGGTGCCGACGACGGTGACGTGACGTGGTATGTGACGCCCATGGACCCGACGGCTCAGCGCGCAACGGATGCGCCAGACGACGCGCGGGCGGGGGTCGATCGAGCCGTCGTCGCGCAAGCGCTCGAAGGATTGCTCCGATTTTATCCCAGCATCCAAGAAAAGGCCGGCGTCCGGCTGGCTGTCTACGCGGGATGGAAGCAGGACATCGACGATCAGCCTGCGGTCCGCCTGTGCGAGGTCGTTGAAGGGACGAGCAACATCATCCTGGCGCTGCCCTCGGTGCTCATCAACGCGTGGCCGAATGCGGTGGACGCGGTTGCGATCGTCAGGAAGCTTGCCAATCCCAGTGGTGCGACGCCACTCATCCCGCATGGCGGCCGGAATGTCCGAGTCGGTCAGGAAAACGAGCTGGCGAGCGGAACCCAATGGCTCGACTGGAATGGGTTCTCGCGCCTCTACGCGCGTGACTAACGCGGCCTGTCGGCCCTCGAACTGATTTCGTGTAGGGTCGTGCGGGTCGTCAACGGCGCGTCTTCTTTCGGTCATGCACATCGCCTAGTGCGCTGAGTCTCTCGACTTCGAGCAGATCCGCGGGGCGGCCTGCCGCGCGCTTCATCGCGATCAGATCGTCCAGGCTGGACACAAGGATCTTGGACCCTTCGAAGTCGTAGGTGACGGCTCCCTGAGCCACTCGATCGAACGTGAATCCTCCGCTAACCTCCCCGAGCGTATCCAGATCCCCAAGCCGTGTCTCCCAAGTGAAGTTCGTGCCGTTGCGCAGCAGCTGCGCATCAAGCGCGAATGGAAGCGTGTGCTCTTGTCCTCTCGGCTTCGCGCCAAGCTTTTTCAGCGCGCGGGCGAGTGCCTCGAGGTTGGCGCGATCGCGCGCGAAGAGAATGTCGAGGTCGCCGGTGACCGTCGCCGAGCCATGTGTCGAACCGGCCATTCCGCCAATCAAGACGAAACGGACCCGGGAGCCGCGGAGGACCTTCAGGAGGGCAACCGGGTCGAAGTGACGGTCAGCCACGGCGTCGGGCCGACCTTTGAAACCGCCGCAGCCCTTCAGCTGCGGCTGCGGTGGCGCGAAGCCGCGCAGCCGGAGTCAAGCGCAATCGCTCTACGAACTGCGTTTGGTCGACGCCCCGTCCCGGCCTCGGGATGAGCAGTAACTCCTGACCACACTCCTTGAGGAGTCGATCCAATGTGCCATGGCGGGGGTCCTGCAGACCTCGTTCGATCGACGAGAGCATCGGTTGGGGGATGGCCGAGCGACGCGCGAGCTCGCGCTGACTCAGCCCGGCCCGGGCGCGCGCGCTACGTACGCAACTCGAGGCGTCCATGTGATATGTAATAACATATCACTACCTCATCCTCGGCCCATCTTCGACCGCCCGCGCTGGCGTCGGGCACCACGCGAGCTTGACCCATGTGGTAGGAATCACTACCATAAATGTATGAAAACCACGACTACCCTCAGCGCCAAGGGTCAAATCACGATTCCAAAGCGCCTGCGGGACCGTCTCGGTCTGCACTCCGGCGACGTGCTCGAGTTCACGGACGACGGCGGAAGGCTTGTCGGGCGCAAGGCCGATATTGGAAATCGGGTGGATGCCCTCTATGGAGTCCTCGGCCGTGGTGAGCGGACGGACAAGCTGGTGGACGCGATGCGAGGGCCGGGTCTTCGCCGGCGCCGATGATCACCGCTGTCGACTCGAACGTCCTGATTGACATCTTCGAGCCAGATCCGACCCACGGCCCGCGCGCTCGTGATGCCCTGAAGCTCGCCCTTGTTGAAGGCGAAGTCGTGGCCTGCGATGTTGTGTGGGCTGAGGTCGCCGCGACGTTCGGCGAGGTCGCTGCGGCCGAGTCTGCGTTGCAACGGCTCGGCATCCGCTTTAGTGGTGTAGAGGCCTCGACGGCGTCAGCGGCAGGCGCGGCGTGGCGCTCATACCGACAGGCGGGAGGAGCCCGGGCTCGCGTCATCGCGGACTTTCTTGTTGGCGCCCACGCGGCTCGGCAGGCTGAGCGCCTTTTGACTCGGGATCGCGGCTTCTACCGGTCGTACTTCAAGCACTTGACGATCATCGACCCTGCCCGCCGGTAGCCGGCTTGGTATGACCAAGGGAGCCGCAATCCCTTGGTTGTGATGCGAGCGTGGCGCACGAGGCCAAGTGATCATGGCTAGCGAATCGGACGGTATGGTCACTACGCATCGCGCCAGGGGCCATCAAGAATGCCGAAGGAGTCTTGTCACCGTGCGGGACGTCGCGCGAGAGCGTGGGGTGGAAATCCCGAGCGCGATACGCGAGTGCATGCCGCGAATATGAGATGGCAGCGCCCTCTCCGCATCAAGATGCTATGATGCGGATGTGCCAAAGTTGCGTACAACGGTGACGCTCGACCAAGACGTACTTCGATCGGTACGGATTCGGGCGGCCCGGCAGGGAAAGGGCGACAGCGAGGTCATTGAGGAGTCGTTGCGGCGCGATCTGGGACTCGACCTGCTCGAACGGATCTGGGCCAAGAACCGGATGGGTGAAGACGAGGCCATGCGGCTAGCACGGGAGGCGCAACACCGGACGAGACCGCGCCGCCGCAAGTGATTGCGAGCCGTACTCGATCCCAACGTCCTGATTTCGTCGCTGCTCTCACCGGCGGGTGTCCCAGGCCAACTATTGAAGGCGTGGCTCCACGGCGAGTTCGAGCTCATCGTCTCGAGAGTCCTGCTCGCTGAGCTCGGTCGCGCCTTGGCGTATCCAAAACTGCGGTCCCGCATCTCTGCGGACGAGACGAAGGCCCTTATCGACCTTCTTCGGCGAACAGCCACGATGGCGGAAGACCCGAGCGATGCGCCCCGTCGCTCGCGCGACCCCGGCGACGACTATCTGCTCGCGC
>JANMWW010000022.1:0-5187 GCA_031394155.1 Chloroflexota bacterium
GCCCATCCCGACCGCGCCGAAGGGCCACGCGCCGCTCATCGATGTCGACGGAAACGTGACCGGGTCGATCGAGCTCCCGGCCTCGCTCGCCGCGGCGGCGAAGAAGGGGATCGCCACGCTCTTCCAGGCGTTCCTCGCCGAGCGCGCCAACGCGCGTCAGGGCACGGCCGCGACGAAGAACCGCGCGCGCGTAGCCGGTGGCGGCGCGAAGCCATGGCGTCAGAAGGGCACGGGCCGCGCCCGTCAGGGTTCGATCCGCTCGCCGCAGTGGCGTCACGGTGGCGTGGTCTTCGGACCGAACGGCCGCAAGTACGACCAGCGCATGCCCGAGAAGATGCGCAAGGCCGCGTTCGGCCAGGCGATGTCTTCTCGAGTGGCGGATGGACGCGTGCTCGTGCTCGAGGGTCTCAAGCTGAATGACGATCGCCCGCGCACGCGCGACGTGGTCCGCTGGCTCGGCAACGTCGGCGACACGGGTTCGACGCTCTTCGTGTGGAGCGAGATCAACGAGGGCGCCGCGCGCGCGATGGCCAACCTGCAACACGTCGAAAGCCGTACCCCGGGCTCGCTCCGTCTCTCGGACGTGCTCGAGGCCGACACGCTCCTCGTCATGCGCCCGGCGCTCGCTGCGCTCGCCGCTCGAGCCGAGCTCTCGCCTGCGCATGGCAACGGCAAGGAGGCACAGGCCGAATGAGAGGGACACTCGTTCTTCTTCGACCGGTGATCACCGAGCGGTCCATGACTGAGACGAACGCCGGCCGCTACACATTCGCGGTCGCGGATGACGCGACCAAGCACGAGATCGCGTCCGCAGTCGCTGAGGCGTTCAAGGTGGACGTCGTCGCGGTGAACACGACAAAGGTGCATGGCAAGTCGCGCCGCATCGGTCGGCGCATCGGCCGCAAACCCGATTGGAAGAAGGCGATCGTGACGATCGCCAAGGGCCAGCGGATCGAGCGCTACTTCGTGGAGGGCGTCTAATGCCTCTCAAGACATACAAGTCGACCTCGCCGGCGCGCCGTTTCCGGCAGTCCGCGTCGTTCGCCGAGCTGACGAAGGGCAAGAAGCCCGAGCGTTCGCTCACCGAGCGCAAGCTGCGCCACGCCGGCCGCAACGCGGTCGGCCGCATCACCACGCGTCACCGCGGCGGCGGCGAGAAGCGCAACTACCGCATCGTCGACTTCAAGCGGAACAAGGACGGCATTCCCGCCACCGTGAAGGCGATCGAGTACGATCCGAACCGCTCGGCGCGCCTCGCGCTCCTTTTCTATAAGGACGGCGAGAAGCGCTACATCCTCGCGCCGAACGAGCTCAAGGTTGGGGACACCGTCATCTCCGGCCCCGAGGCCGAGGCCCGCGTGGGCAACTGCCTCCCGCTCCAGTTCATCCCGACGGGCACGACGATCCACGGGGTGGAGCTCCAGCCCGGTCGCGGCGCGCAGCTCGTGCGCGCGGCGGGTGGGATGGCGCAGCTCGTGGCGAAGGAAGGCGAGTACGCGCAGATCCGGCTCCCCTCCGGCGGCATCCGCGTCGTGCAGGTGCGCTGCCGCGCGACGATCGGTCAGCTCGGAAACGTCGAGCACGAGAACCAGAAGGTCGGCAGCGCCGGACACAAGCGCCGCATGGGCTGGCGTCCCGCCGTCCGCGGCGTCGTGATGTCACCGCGTGACCACCCGCACGGTGGTGGCGAGGCGAAGTCGCCCGTCGGTGGCCAGGCGCAGACACCGTGGGGCAAGCCCGCGATGGGACTCAAGACACGCAGAAACCCGCGCACCGATCGATTCGTTACGGCACGGCCGAAGAAGAGGAAGAGCAAGTAATGAGTCGATCCGTACGCAAAGGCCCATTCGTTCACGACTCGCTGAAGAAGCGCATCGAAGAGATGAACGCGCGCAACGAGAAGAAGGTCATCAAGACCTGGTCTCGCGCGTCGATGATCATCCCGGGCATGGTCGGCCACACCATCGGCGTGCACGACGGCCGCCGTCATGTGCCGGTCTTCATCACCGAGAACATGGTCGGCCACAAGCTCGGCGAGTTCGCGCCAACGCGCATCTTCAAGAGCCACGGCCGGGGCGCGGCCGCGGAGACCACGTCGGCGATCGCGCCGGCCGGCGCGGCTCCGGCGGCCGGCGCGGCTCCGGTGAGAGGTTAGGCATGGAAGTCAAAGCGAGCGCGAAGTTCCAGCGGTACTCGCCACGGAAGGCGAGGCTCGTGACCGACCTCATCACCGGCAAGTCGGCCGCTGAGGCGATCGCGCTCCTCGAGAACCTAGGCAAGGGCAGCGCGCTCCCGATCGGCCGCGTGGTGCGGTCGGCGGTCGCGAACGCGGAGAACAACTTCAACCTGACGATGGAGAACCTGTACGTGAAGAAGGCCACCGCTGACGAGGGCCCGCGCATGAAGCGCGTGTGGTACCGCGGGCGCGGCCGCCGCGACATGAAGCTCCGCCGTTCGAGTCACATCACGATCGTCGTGGACGAGAGAGAAGGCGCGCGCTAATGGGACAGAAGACACACCCGCACGGGTTCCGCCTCGGTTTCACGAAGACGTGGAACGCGAAGTGGTACGCCAACAAGAAGAACTACAGCGTGCTGCTGAAGGAAGACGTCACCATCCGCAGCGCGATCCGCGCGCGCCTGCGTGACGCGGCGATCTCGCGCATCGACATCGAGCGCTCGACGAACCAGGTCACCGTCACGATCCACACGGCCAAGCCGGGCGTGGTGATCGGCAAGGGTGGCGCGAAGGTCGAGGAGCTCCGTCAGGTGCTCGGCAAGACGACGGGTAAAGCGGTGAAGGTGAACATCTTCGAGATCCGCTTCCCCGAGGTCGACGCCAACCTCATCGCGGAGAACGTCGCGCAGCAGCTCGAGCGCCGCGTGTCGTTCCGCAAGGTGCTGAAGCAGACCGTCCAGCGCGCGATGAAGTCCGGAGCGAAGGGCGTTCGCGTCGCCGTCGCCGGCCGCCTCGGTGGCGCCGAGATGTCTCGACGCGAGTGGGAGCGCGAAGGTCGCGTCCCGTTGCACACGCTGCGCGCGGACATCGACTTCGGACGCGCGATCGCGAAGACCACCTTCGGCACGATCGGCGTGAAAGCGTGGATCTATCGCGGCGACATCGAGCCCGCGCCGCGTCAGGTGCCGCAGGGCACGTCGACAGCGGCGAGCGCCCCGCGACCGACGCCGCCGATGCCCCCGGCACCGACTCCGCCGAACGCACCTGCGGTGCCTCAGGTGCCGGCTGCGCCGGCGCCTGCAGCGGCCACGCCTTCGCCGGCTGTGCCGGCTCAGGGAAGCGCGTAATGCTCCAACCGAAGCGCCTCAAGCACCGCAAGTTCCAGCGCGGCCGCATGAAGGGTCATGCCGTCGCCGGTGGAACGATGGCGTTCGGCGAGTACGCGCTGCAGGCGCAGGAGCCGTGCTGGATGACAGCGCGGCAGATCGAAGCCGCGCGTCGCGCGATCGTCCACCACTTCAGCCGTGGTGGAAAGGTCTGGATCCGCGTGTTCCCGGACAAGCCGGTCACGAAGAAGCCCGCCGAAGTCCGAATGGGTTCGGGCAAGGGCGCGCCCGATCACTGGGTCGCCGTCGTGCGGCCCGGCCGGATCCTCTTCGAGTGCTCAGGGATCCCAGCGCCTTTGGCGAAAGAGGCAATGCGTCTCGCGTCACACAAGCTCCCGATCAAGACGAAGTTCCTAACCAGGGAAGGTGAGAGCAGTGCAATTGAAGGACATGCGGCGGCTGTCTGACACGGAGCTCGCGAGTGAGCTCAAGAGCAGCAAAGAGGAGATGTTCGATCTCCGCTTCAAGCTGGCGACGCGCCAGCTGAAGAACTATCGCGCGCTGCCCGCTGCGCGCCAGCGCATGGCGCGCCTGCTCACCGTTCTCAACGAGCGTCAGAAGGAAGCGAGCTAATGGCAGAGAAGACGACCACGAAGAAGCCCGCGGCAGCGAAGGCCACGACCGCGAAGGCCGCGGCGACGAAGGAAAAGGCCACGCCCGCGAAGGCGACGGCCGCGAAGAAGCCCGAGCGCGCGGCAGCCGCCCCCGCTTCCGCAGCCGCGCCGGCACGCGCGAAGGCCGCGGTCGCCGAGCCGCGCGTCTCCTCGGCCGCGGTGAAGGCCGCGTCCGCACCGAGGACCGCGCAGGGCAAGGCCGCATCGGCGGCTGTGAGCGCGCGCAAGCAAGTCATCGTGCGCAAACGCTCGGCGACGACCGTCGCGCACACCTCGACGCCCGCGGGCGAGCAGGCGACGGGTTGGCGCCGCTTCCACGGCAAGACCAAGGTCGGCGTGGTCATCTCCGCGAAGCAGCCGAAGACGGTCATCGTGACGGTCGGCCGCATGCGCGAGCACCCGCTCTACAAGAAGGTCATCCGCCTGCGCAAGGGCTTCGCGGCCCACGACGACGCGGGCGACGTGCGCGAGGGCGACCTCGTGCGCATCCAGGAGAGCCGCCCGTACAGCGCGACGAAGCGCTGGCGTGTGGTCGAGGTCCTGTCGCGCACCGGTGAGGCCGGCGCAGCGGCGCCGCGCGTCGCGGACGTGGCCGGTCAGCTCGAGCGGTCCGAAGGCGTGTCCGAGCTGTTCGCGAAGCCTGAGCGTGAAGCACAGGAAGAGGAAGCCAAGTGATCCGTCCCTATACGCGAGTACGCGTGGCCGATAACAGCGGAGCCCGCGAGCTCTCGGTCATCCGCGTGCTCGGTACGTCCACCGGCTCGACGGCCGAGATCGGCGACGTCTTCATCGCAACGGTGAAGAACGCCATCCCGAACGCGGGCGTCAAGAAGGGCGAGGTCGTGCGCGCGGTGGTCGTGCGTCAGACGAAGGAGTACCGCCGGGCCGATGGCTCCTGGATCCGTTTTGACGACAACGCCGCGGTCCTGCTCAACCCGCAGAACCAGCCGCGCGGCACGCGCATCTTCGGGCCGGTCGCCCGCGAGCTGCGCGAGCGCAACTTCATGAAGATCGTCTCGCTTGCTCCGGAGGTCCTCTAATGGCAGTCACGTTGAAGATCCGAAAGGGCGACGAGGTCATGGTCATCGGTGGCAAGGACCGCGGGTAGAGGGGCTAGGTGTGGTTGTTCGAGGTCTTTGGGTTCACGGTCCTCTTCTCGGGCGTGTATCTGTCTTAGAGTGTCTCCATGGCTAACGCGTCCAAGTAGACCAAGGGCGGCTTCTTCGATT
>JANMWW010000028.1:0-3217 GCA_031394155.1 Chloroflexota bacterium
CTTCGACGACGCCCAGCGGCAGGCCACGAAGGACGCGGGGCGCATCGCGGGGCTCGACGTGCGGCGCATCGTCAACGAGCCCACCGCGGCGGCGCTCGCGTACGGCCTCGACAAGAAGAAGGACGAGCTCGTCGCGGTGTACGACCTCGGCGGCGGCACGTTCGACATCTCGGTCCTGCAGCTCGGCGAAGGCGTGTTCGTAGTGAAGGCCTCCATCGGCGACACGCACCTCGGTGGTGACGATTTCGAGGCGCGGATCTTGGATTGGCTCATCGACGAGTTCAAGAAGGATCAGGGCATCGACCTCCGCGGTGACCGCCAGGCGCTCCAGCGTCTGAAAGAAGCTGCCGAGAAGGCCAAGATCGAGCTCTCGAGCACCATGCAGACCGAGATCAACCTGCCATTCATCACGGCGGACCAGTCCGGTCCGAAGCATCTCGTGATCCCGCTCACCCGCAGCAAGCTCGAGCAGCTGGTCGGCGACCTTGTCCAGAAGACGGTCGAGCCGGTCAACCGCTGCCTCAAGGACGCTGATGTCACTGCTGACAAGATCGACGAGGTCGTTCTCGTCGGCGGCATGACGCGCATGCCGCTGGTCGTCGAGACCGTGAAGAAGGCGTTCGGCAAGGAGCCGAACAAGAGCGTCAACCCGGACGAGGTCGTCGCCGTCGGCGCGGCCATCCAGGCGGGCGTGCTCAAGGGTGAGGTCAAGGACGTTCTGCTCCTCGACGTCACGCCGCTATCTCTGGGCATCGAGACGCTCGGTGGCGTCGCCACGAAGCTCATCGAGCGCAACAGCACCATTCCGACATCGAAGTCGCAGACCTTCACGACGGCCAGCGACGCACAGCCGAGCGTGGAGATCCACGTCGTTCAGGGTGAGCGCGAGCTCGCCGGGGACAACAAGAGCCTCGCGCGGTTCATCCTCGACGGCATCGCACCGGCACCCCGCGGTGTCCCGCAGGTCGAGGTCACCTTCGACATCGACGCGAACGGCATCGTCAACGTGAAGGCGAAGGACAAGGCGACCGGGCGTGAGCAGCACGTCACGATCACCGCGTCCAGCGGCCTGAACAAGGACGAGGTCGACAAGCTCGTGAAGGAAGCGCAGGCCCACGCCGAGGAGGACCGGCGCAACGTCGAGCGGATCCAGACGAAGAACGAGGGCGACACGTTCGCCTACCAGATCGAGAAGACCGTCCGCGACCTTGGCGACAAGGTCCCGGCGGATATCAAGACAGACGTCGAAAGCAAGATCGCGGCGCTACGCGAGACGCTCAAGGGCGACGACACGCAGCGGATCAAGACGGCGATGGACGAGCTGCGCACCGCCGCGCAGAAGATCGGCGAGTTGATGTACCAGCAGGATCAGAAACAACAGGAAAGCTCCGCCGGCGCTGGTGAACCGCAGCCATCGGAAGAACCAGCCGGCGCGACAGCGGGCGACCGCAAGGGCGACGACACCATCGAGGGCGAGTTCAAGGAACAGAGTTAAGAGGCACTGCGAAAGACGGAGGAGCCCCACGGATGCGCTCCGTGGGGCTTCTTCATGCGCGAAGCGCATGACGCCGCGTCACGCGGTGTACGGTTGCGGTGGAACTGGAGTCTCTGTTCCTCCTCGGAAGTCTGTATGAACCCCCAAAGCCCCTCACGTCAGATCACCGGGATCCGTCATGACTGTCGCTCATGACGCAGCGCCCGAGCGACGGGGCCACGCCGGCACGCGTCCTCATTCTCATCGCCAACGCGCTCGGCAATCTTGTCACCGTCACGCTTGGTCACGGCAGCTACGAGACGCAGAATGCGCTGACCGATGACGACATCGCATCCGCGATGCGCGACTGGGACCCGCACCTCGCGCTGATCGACATCGATCACTTCGCGATGGGCATCGAACAGGTCGGCGGCGGCATGGCGAAGGGCGGCATCCCGATCCTCGCCCTCACCCGGCGTCGCGAGACGAAGGTCAAGCTGGCGACATACGAAGCTGGCGCCGACGACATGATCGAGGTGCCGTTCACGCTGGACGAGATCGTCGCGCGTCCGTTCGCGCTCATCCGGCGCTCGCGTGGCATCAACGTGAAGATCGTTCCGAAGATCCTGCTCGGAGGGCGACTTGAGGTCGACCTCCTCGCGCAGACCGTCAAGATGGACGGCGGTCCGCAGCTCGATCTCACGCCGACGCAGCAGACGCTTCTCTATCTCCTGGCGGCGAACGCCGGTGAGGTCCTGACACGCGAAACGCTGCTCGACAGCCTCTGGGGAAGCGCCTTCCAGATCGAGAGCAACGTCGTGGACCGGCACATCCGCGAGCTTCGCGTGAAGCTCGGCGATGACTGGCGTACGCCTCGCTATCTCGAGACGATCCCCGGGAAGGGATATCGCTTCACAGCGAAGAACGGCAACGGCGCCGTCGCGACCGCTGCGGACTAGCCTGAGCGACCAGCCGCGCCCCAGGACCATACGAGTGCTCTTGGTGGTCGGCGCGGCCGTCGCGATCCTGATCGCCGCGATCGGCGCCGGCCAGTGGCTTTTTGGTTATCGCGTCGCCGCCGGCGCGGCCACGAATGGCTGCGGATCACTCGAGGCCGGTGCCCTGCCCAAGGCGCAGCCGATCCGCACGATCCGGCTCGATCAGCGCTGGACGGACGCTGGCGCCGGCACGTTGTGCGTGGCCGGCATACGGGTGTACGACGGCAGCTTCGAGATCATCTCCTACGCAGAAGGGCCGTCATCGCTTGCCCAGCCGTGGACGGCTTCACACGCCGGGCGAACCCTCGGCCTCCTTTTCGATGACCGTGGCCGGACCTTCCCCGGCGGTAGCCGGGGCGGCGGCGCTGGGGCGGACGCCAACCTACGCATCGATACGTACGGAACGATCGTGATCCCGACCCAGCGAGTCCCACAGGCCGATCTCCTCGCGGGCGTGCATGAGCTCCACCTCAAGGTCGAGCACGTGCTTCAAGCGGTGCGTGGGCCCTGGCGCTTCGATGCGATACACGCAAAGAGCGGAGCGCTTTCGGCGAGCGCGACGGCCGCCGGACGCGACCTGCACCTCTACGACCTCGTGGTGCGACCCGATGGGTTCTCCGTCGCCTATCTACCGCTCGGAGAGGTCGTCACGGGCACCGTCGTCGTGACCGACCAGCCGACGATTCGCGACGATCGCGGGACGACGTACCAGAGCGCCGGCCTGGAGCGGGTCGGCTCGAGCGCG
>JANMWW010000047.1:0-16275 GCA_031394155.1 Chloroflexota bacterium
CCGGGCGCGACGGGAGCCAGGTCCGAGAGCTTGATGACCGCGAAGCTCCAGACCTTCTGCGGGAGCGCCATCGACTGCGACGCGCGCACCAGCGCGCGCGCGAGACGCGGGGTGTACGTGATCGGCACGTTCGAGAGGCTCTCGGCGCCCCCGGCCAGGACCGCGTCGGCTGTGCCGACCGCGATGTGATCGCTCGCGTCGGTGATGGCCACGCAGGCCGAGGCGCAGGCCATGCCGACGCTCGACGCGTAGATGCTGGTCGGCAGGTCGAGTGCGAGGACGATCTCGCGCGCGAGGTTGTGGTACGCGACGGGACGCGAGACGTTGCCATAGATGATCTCATCGACGCTCGAGGCGGTCGTCTCGGTCCGTGCCAGTGTCTCGGCGGTCGCCGCGGTCGCGAGCTCGAGCACGTCCGCGGACGCGAGGTCGGTCCCCGCTTTCACGAATGGGGTGCGCCAGCCGCCCGCGATCACCGCCCGCCGCATGCGCTCATCGTACCAAACGACCGTTTGGTAGAACTCAGGCCGCGAACGCGTCGAGGGCGATCTTCACGGCGAGCGTGGCGATGATTCCGCTACTGGCGATCCCGGTGATCCGGCCGAGACGCGAGGGCACGCGGCCATGCAGCGCCGAGCCCGAGGCTGCGAGCAGCCACTGCCACGAGAGCGACGCCAGCACCGCTCCGGTCACGAACAGCGCGCGCGCCGCGAGATCGCCCGCGACGTTCGGCAGGCCGACCGCGAGCGTGGCGAAATAGATGACCGTCGCGGGATTCACCAGCGTGAGCGCGAGGACCGTCGCGTACGTGCGACCGGCCGGAGCGGGCTCGCGGCCCGGAGTGGCGAAGTCCACGGTGCGCAGCTGACGGAGGGCCAGGACGAGCAGGAGCGCGGCCGCAAGCAGTCGCGCGGGTACCAGGGCAGGCGCGATCAAGGAGACGAGCGCCGGGCCGGCGAGCATCGCGATGGTCGCGTAGATGAGATCCGCGGTCGCGGCGCCGGCGCCCGCGGCCATCGCGGCGCGCAGGCCGTCGCGCATGCCGGTGCGCAGGATGAGCACAGCGATCGGTCCCACGGGTATGGCGATCGCATAGCCAGCGAAGATGCCGATGACGAGTGCCTCGAGCACCCCGTCAGGTCGCTGGCGGCGTTGAGCGCTGTAGCGGGTGCGTCGTCATGACACGGCACAAATATGCACTCACTCGCCGGTGATCGCGCTCAACGCGATGCGCACGGCCGCGAGCGCGACGATCACAGCGAGTACACGCAATAGGACGGACGTGTTCGTGCGCACCGAGACCCACGCGCCCAGCGGCGAGCCCACGATGGCTGCGCCGACGACGATCGCCGCGAGCTTCGGATCGACCTGCGCGGTCGCGGCTTTCCCGATCAGCGCGGCGATCGCGCCGAACAGTCCGATGCCCAGCGAGCTTCCGATCGCGACCCGTGGTGGCACGCGCAGGAAGTAGACGAGCGCGGCGACGATGAACGCGATCGCGCCGATGCCGACCATGCCGCCGAATCCGCCGATGACCACAGCGAGCGCCACCGCAAGCGGCCGGTTCACACGCACGTCCTCCGTGGCCGCGTCGCGCGTGCGCGGCGGAAGCAGGAGGAAGACCGCGGCGAGGAACGAGAAGACCGCGAAGATCGCGAGCAACAGCTGATCCGAGACATCGCGCGAGACGAATGCTCCGACCAGCGATGCGATCGCGGCGGGCGGGCCCATCAGCAGCACGAGCCGTGTCGAGACGTTGCCGTACGCCCGGTGCCGCACCGCTCCCAGCACGCTGCCGGAGATGGCCTGCACCACGGTGAG
Source organism: Chloroflexota bacterium (assembly GCA_031394155.1). Classification (GTDB taxonomy): domain Bacteria; phylum Chloroflexota; class Limnocylindria; order P2-11E; family P2-11E; genus CF-39. The sequence goes on from JANMWW010000047.1 coordinate 1,822, forward strand.
TCCCGTGATGATCTTCACCGAGAGCGTCGGCGTTCCCACGAGCTGCGGGGCGTAGAGCAGCAATGGCGTGAGGACGATGCCGCCACCGATGCCCAGGAGGCCCGATAAGAAGGATGCGAGGAAGGCTGCGATCGCGACGACGGCCTCAACGGGCATGCGGCGCTCTCACGGCGTGTCCTTTATATAGGTGCCACTCAGCCCACGCAGCGGAACGCGCGATCGTTTCTAGCCGTCCGGGTCGAGGACCGTGCCCGCGGCCGGATAGGTGCCGAGGATCTGGATCCACTCGCACGAGTCGCGCATCTGCGCGAGCGCCTCGCGACCCGGGCTCACCGCGGGGTCCCCCTCGAAGTCGAGGTAGAAGACGTAATCCCAGGGTGCGGCGCGGCTCGGCCGGGACTCGATCTTCGTGAGCTGGACTTGCGCGCTCCCGAACGGCTCCAGCGATCGCACCAGAGCGCCGGGCTGATTCCTGGTCGTATACACGAGGCTCGTCTTCGGACGGCCGCTCTGATGCATCGGTGCGATGCGTGGCGCGTCATCGCGCGCGAGCGCGAAGAAGCGCGTGAAGTTGTCGGCGCTCGTCTCGATCCCCTCCGCGAGCACCGCGAGCCCGTACTTCACGGCGGCACGGCGGCTCGCGATAGCGGCCACCGAGCGATCGGCACCCGCGGCGACCTCCATGGCCGCGCCCGCGGTGTCGTACGCGGCCTCGGGGACGATGCCATGTTCCCCGAGGAATTCCTCGGACTGCGCGAGCGCCTGGGGATGGCTGCGGGCCACACGCACGTCATCGAGCTTCGCGCCCGGTACACCGACCAGGCAGTGGCGCACGCGCACGACGGTCTCCGCGACGATGCGCGCCTTCTCATGCGCGCGCAGCAGGTCGTATACGTCGGCGACCGCTCCGGCATGCGTGTTCTCGACCGGCACGACGGCCGCGTGCACCGCGCCCGACTCGAGCGCACCGAACACGTCGGCGAACGTGCGATGCGCCATGAGTTGCTCGCTGGGATACAGCGCTGCCGCAGCCGCTTCGGAGTACGCGCCCGCGATGCCCTGGTAGGCGACGGTCATATGCGCGCGAGCACCTCTTCGCGGCGCCACACGCGCCGCGCGATGTCGAGCGCGAGCACGTCGGAGAGCACGAGGAGTACGCCCAGGACGACCAGCGCCCAACCGCCCGCGATGTTCGCGGCAGCGAGCGCGAGGCCTGCGAGCACGGCGACCGACATGGCGATGAGCAATCCCGCGAGCTGCTGCCCGGCGCGGCTCGTCTTCACGAGCGCCGCCACGATGAGGACCCAGCTCCCCGCCGTGAGGAGATACAGGAGCGAGACGATCACCAGCGCGTAGAGCACCTGCGGCGGCAGGATCACGCTGACCCGCGCGCCGTAACGCAGCGTGGCAAGCACGTAATAGAGCGCGAGCGTCCCGGCACAGACCCCCAGGGTGGGGACGATCATGCCGATCAGCTTTCCCACGACGATGTCGATGTCGCGCACCGGCGAGGCGAGCAGCGGGATGATCGTGCCGTTCTCCTTCTCTTGCGTGAAGGTGGAGGCGATCAGCGCGACGCCCGACAGGGCAGGGAAGAACGCGCACTGCAGCGCGAGCACGAACACCGACGCGTCAGTGAAGCCGCGCGAGCCCGCAGATGGAGAAGACAGGATGAACAGGATTGGCAGGACCGCGAATAAGCCCATCCGGAGGATCGCGCCGCGATCGCCGAAGATCTCCCACCGGATCTCACGCCAGGCGATCCGCATCGCGTCTCTCATCGGTCCTTCGCCTGCGCCACGATCGAGAAGTACGCGTCCTCGAGGCTGCGGTCTTCACGCGTGAGCGTGAGTACCGTCACGCCCGCGTCGAGCAGCGCGCGGAGCGCGACGGGATTCGTGATCGCTGCATCGTCTGGTGTGAATCGCAGGCCCGGGTGTCCGTTCGCGCGCGCGACCTCGGCCGTCACACCGGCGCGCTCGAGCACGCTGCGCGCGATGTCGGACTCGCCAACGAACGTCACGAGGTAGGACGGCCGCTCGGCGGCGCGCAGCTCGTCGGTCGTACCCGCGCGCGCGACGCGGCCCTTGTACACGACGACGACGCGGTCGGCGATGCGCTGGGCCTCGTCGAGGTCGTGCGTACAGAGCAGGATCGCGCGGTGCCGCGCGCGCAGCGACACGATGAACGAGCGCAGCATCCGGGCGGTCTCAGGGTCGAGCGCGGTGGCCGGCTCATCCAGGAGTAGCACCGGCGGGTCGTGGACCAGGGCGCGGGCGATGGCGACCTTCTGTTTCATTCCGCGCGAGAACGTCCCGAGCCGCGCGTCCAGTCGATCCGCAAGACCGAGCAGAAGCGCGAGCTCGTTCACGCGTCGATGCGGATCGGTCACGTCGTAGAGGCGGCAGAAGAAGTCGAGATAGGCACGCAGGGGCATGCGGTCGTACACCGCAGGCTGATCGGTCACGAAGCCGCTGCGCCGCCGAACGGCGGTGGGATCGGTGCGGACCGAGATGCCGTCGACGATGACGTCTCCGTCGCTCGGCGCAAGGATCCCCGCGATGATGCGGCTCGCGGTCGTCTTCCCGGCGCCGTTGGGTCCGAGCAGCGCGACGATCTCGCCGGGCTGCACGTTGAAGGACACCTGATCGAGCGCCGTAAGCGAGCCGAATCGCCGCGAGATGGCACGCACGTCGATCACCTTCTGAGCATACGGGCGCGCTTGGGATAGCCTTCGCCCGTTGGACATCGCGCTCTCGCTCCACGGACGACTTGCCACCGTACTGGTCCTCTATTACGCGCTTGTTGGCGCATGGGGTCTCTTCCTGGGGATCCGCAACAGCGGACCGACGCCCGGGTATCGCGGCGCGATCGTCATCGCGACCGTCGCGTCGGTGGCCCAAGGTGTCCTCGGCGTTGGCGTTGCATTTCTGGTTGTTCCACCGCGTGAGTCGCTTCACGTGCTCTACGGCTTCGCGCTGGTGCTCGCAATGCCGCTCGCTGCCACCGTCGTGCGCGATCGTCAGCCCCGCGGCCAGTCGGTCGCGCTGGGCTTTGCGGCGCTGTTCACCGCGGGGCTCGCGATCCGCGGGATCACGACGTCGTGACGTTCGACCCGCCGGGCCTCGACGCGCGGATCGACACGTCGCGCGAAGCGCTGCAGGCACTGGGCGGCGACTTCGTCTATTGCAACGTCGCCGGCTCGGGCCCGACCTTCCCGATCGCCGCGCGGACCGCGGAGCGGTACCGGACGTGGCTGTCGAGCGTCGGCATGTTCTCGCACGTCGGGTACGACGCGTACAACGCCGCCCTCGACGCGACGCGCGCGGATATCGCCGACTTCATCGGCGACCCTGGTGGCGCGGAGCACGTCGCGCTCACGCAATCGGCGACCGACTCACTCAACACGCTCATCGGCGGCCTTCGGCTGCGGGCGCACGCGACGATCGTCACGACCGCGGAGGAGCACGGCAGCGCGCTGATGCCGACGTTCGCGCGCCGCGCGCGCGGCGATCAGGTCGTCGTGCTTTCGCACGGCGACGATGCAGCGTTCCTCGCGCTCGTCAGACGCGCGTTCGACGACGGCGCGGCCGCGCTCGTGATCTCGCTCGTCTCGTGCAAGAGCGGAAAGGTCCTGCCGGTCAAGGAGGCAACGCGGATCGCGCACGCGGCCGGCGGCGCGGTCATCGTCGACTGTGCGCAGGCCGCGGGCCAGATCGCGGTCGACGTGCGGGGCCTGGGTGCCGACGCGTACGCATTCCTCGGATACAAGTGGCTGCACGGCCCCCTCGGGGTTGGCGCCCTGTGGATCCGCGACGTCGACCGCTTCGAGTCGCTCCGCATGGGGTGGCGATCGCAGAGCGCGATCGACCTTGAGGGCAACATCACGCTGAAGCCGGACGCGTCGCGCTTCGAGACGGGGACGGTCGACGTGGCGGCGTACGTCGGGCTCCGGCAAACGCTCGCCGTGCACCGCGCGCTCGGGGCGACCGTGGGCGAGCGCATTCGTGTACTCCGAGCGCGACTGCTGGGCCGCCTCGCGGACCTGCCGTTTGACGTCCTCTCCCGGCCGGAGGATCCGACCGGGATCGTGGTGGCGGCGCCGCGCGGCATGACCGCCGCGGACGCGGTCGATCGTATGTGGCGCGACGAGCGCATCGTGGTGAAGCTTCTCGCGGAGCCGGGCCTCGACGCGATCCGCATCTCTTTCTGGGCCCTCCACAGCGAGGAGGACATCGACCGCGTTGCGGCGGGGTTCGCGCGCACCCTCGGCGCCGCCGTCGTCGCGAACCGGCCGCGCTAGACGTTTATCCTTCGACGCCCATGACGCTTTTGAAAGGCCAGGTCGCGATCGTCACCGGAGGCGGCCGGGGACTCGGTCGCGCGGTGGCTGAAACCCTGGCCAGTCTCGGCGCGTCGGTTGTCGTGGCCTCCCGCAACGCGCCGGAGCTCGACGACGTTGTGAATACGATCCGCAAGGCCGGCGGGCACGCCCTCGCGCAGACGGCTGATGTCGCGGATGAGCGCCAGGTCGAAGAGCTGGTGCTCGCCACGGAGCGCTGGGTCGGGCCAGCCTCCATCCTCGTGAACAACGCCGGGACGATCGAGCCGCTTGCGGCGCTCGCGCGATCGGATCCGGCGCTCTGGCTGCGCAACATCTCGATCAACATCGGCGGCACGTACATGCCAACGCGTTCGGTACTTCCAGGCATGCTCGAGCGCGGCTTCGGCCGGATCATGAACGTCTCGTCGACCGCGGCGACACGGCCGGGCCGCGGCTGGACCGCGTACTCGGCGGCGAAGGCCGGCGTCGTTCAGATGACCCGCAGCCTCGGGCTCGAGATCGAAGGCACCGGCGTGACCGCGGTCGCCTACAACCCCGGTCCGATCGACACTCCCATGCAGGAGCGGCTGCGGCGCGCCGTGGGCGAGGACTTCGCGCGCGCCGAGGAGTTCCAGCAGATGCAGCGCGAAGGACGCCTGCGTGATCCAAAGCTTGCCGCGCGCGATATCGCGTACCTGTTGTTGCCGGGAACGCAGCGGAACGGTCAGGCCGTCGAGTGGAACGACCCGGACCTGGCGCGCGCCGTGGAGGCCGCGCTCCCCGCGTAGCGGCCCGGTGTGCTCGGCGTCGCTGATCGCGACGGTCCGCGGCGCGGGCTATCGGTCGCATCTACCAAAGAGTGCTTATCGCTCTGAGGACTTCTCCCGTCCGGCGGGCCGGTAGGCCTTGCGCTTGTCGATGGCGCTCTGAAGCAGCTTCGTGGTCCCCGCCGGGTCGACTTGGGCGCGCTTCGCGAGCTCGCCATCGGAACGTCCGATGAGCCCGCACGTTGAGCAGTCGCCGCGTCCGTCGAGGCGCGCGTGACAGTTCGCGCAGTGGACCTCGAACGGCGCCTGCGGCCGGAACAGACCGAGCGTGCGTGCCTCGTCGAGCAGCGCTAGCGCGTCCGCCACGTGATCCTCCTAACCCGATGCGAGCACCACGGACTTCTTCTCCGTGTAGCTGTCGATCGCTTCGACGCCGTGCTCCTTGCCGAACCCGGATTGCTTCGCGCCACCGAACGGTAGCTGGTCGTACGCGACCTGGATGTCGTTGACCCAGGTGTAGCCCGCGTCGAGCTGTTCCGCCGCCTTGCGCGCTTTCGCCATGTCCTTCGTGAAGATCGACGAACCGAGCCCGTAGACCGATGAGTTGGCCTTGCCGATCGCCTCGTCGAGGTCTTTCACGATGAAGAGCGGCACCGCCGGGCCAAAGACCTCCTCGGTCGCCATGCGCGAGTCCTCGGGGACCTCGGTGAGAACGGTCGCGGGATAGAACCAGCCCTTGGCGTACTCCGCGCCTTCGGGACGCTTGCCGCCCGCGAGCACCTTCGCGCCGCGCTTCACCGCGTCGGCGACCTGGGCCTCGACCTCGTTCCGCTGCGTCTCGGTGTGGAGCGGCCCCATCTTGGTGTCCGCTGCGAACGCGTCGCCGATCTTCCACTCCTTCTGTGCGCGCTCCGTGAACTTCGTCATGAATTCTTCGGCGATCTTCTCGAAGAGGAAGATGCGCTTCACGGCGAGGCACGCTTGCCCCGCGTTGAAGAAGCGCCCGATCGCCGCAGCGGCGGTCGCGCGGCGAACGTCGGCGTCGTCGGCGACGATGAGCGCGTCGCTTCCGCCAAGCTCGAGCGTCACGCGCGTCACGTTCTTCGACGCGAGCGCCATGATCCGCTTACCCGTCGCGGTCTGGCCGGTGAACGCGATCTTGTTCACGCGCGGGTGGGACACGAGCGCGTCGCCGACCTCCGCGCCGGACCCGTGCAGCGTGTTGATCACGCCCGGCGGGAAGCCGGCCGAGTTGATCGCCTCGATCGCGCGCTGCGTCGCGAGCGGGGTGGTGGAGGCGGGCTTGAGCACGATCGTGCAGCCCGTCGCGAGCGCCGGGCAGAGCTTGTTCGCGAAGAGCGTGAGCGGGAAGTTCCACGGGGTGATCGCCGCGACGACGCCCACGGGCCGGCGCATCGTGATGCCGAACTTCGACGGGTCGTCGAGCGGGATGTAGTCGCCGCGGATCTTGTCGGCGAGCCCTGCGAAGTAATCGAGGTTCTCGGCGACGCGCATCGCCTCGATCTTGGCGTGCGCGAGCGGCTTGCCCTGCTCCTGCGATAGGAGCTTCGCGACCTCGTCGACGACCTCGCGCATACGGCGCGCTGCCTCGTGCATCATCGCGGCGCGCTTGGTCGGTGGCGTCGCGGCCCAGATGGGGAAAGCCTTCGCGGCGGCGGCGACCGCAGCCTCGACGTCCGCGGCGCCACCCCTCGGGATGTCGCCGACGACCTCGCCGTTCGCCGGGTTGCGCACCGAGATCGTCTGCCCGCTCTGGGCGCCCACGAGCTCGCCGTTGATGAGCATCTTTGCCATTTGGAACCTCCCCGCTGGATCTCTTTCAGGATATGGACTCGCGCGCACGTTCGCTTGGGCGAACGTGCGCGGGTGCGATTAGGGTATGCGCGAGTTCGGGCGGGAGGTCGCGGTATGGCGGGTGTGCGATACGAGAGGCAGGAGCGCGTCGGGCACATCATCCTCGACCGCCCACCGGCCAACTCCTACGACAAAACCTTCCTGGACGACCTGTCAGGAGCAATCGACGAGGCGCGCTTCGATGCCGACTGCGCCGCGATCGTCGTCCGCAGCGCATCGGAGAAGTTCTTCTCCGCCGGCGCCGACGTGAAGATGTTCGCGAGCACTGACGCGCAGTTCCAGTTCGCCTTCGTGATCCACGCGAACGAGATCATGTCGAAGTTCGAGCGCACGCCGAAGGCCGTCATCGCAGCGATCAACGGCCATTGCCTCGGCGGCGGACTCGAGATCGCGCTGTGCTGCGACGTGCGCATCGCGGCCGAGGGCGCGTACAACATCGGTCTGCCCGAGGTCACGCTCGGCGTCCTGCCAGGGACCGGCGGCACGCAGCGCCTGCCGCGCCTGATCGGAAAGCAGAAGGCGTTCGGCCTGATGATGACCGGCGCGTCCGTGCAACCCGCGCAGGCCAAGGAGCTGGGCATCGTCGACGAGGTGGTGCCGGCCGCGGGGCTCGCCGCGAGGGCGCAGGAGCTGGCGACGAGCTACGGCAGCGGACCGGCGCTGGCGAAGGGCCAGATCAAGCTCGCTGCGGTCCTCGGCGGCGGCATGCCGTTCGCCGACGCCATGTTGCTCGAGCACGAGGCGGTCGGCCGCCTTTTCGCCTCCGAGGATTTCAAGGAAGGCGTGAAGGCGTTCGGCGAGAAGCGCAAGCCCGAATACAAAGGACGCTAGGCGAGGACAGATGCTTGCTCGACGATCGATCACCGATCGCATGATCGGAGCGCTGCGGCTCGACGCGCCCACGTACGAGGAGATCGAGGCCGATCCCAAGGCTACCGGTGAAGCGGCCTTCGTCGTCGTGGCGTCGTCGCTCGTCGCCGCCGCGGGCTTCGCGCTGCGGTCCGGCGGCACGGTCAACGCGGGTTTCCTCACGGCCATCGGCGAGCTCATCGGCTGGGGGCTCTACGCGCTGTTCGCGTACTTCGTCGGCGCGAGGCTCATGCCTGGTCCGAATACAAAGTCGAGCTGGAGCGAGGTCGCGCGGACGCTCGGCTACGCGACCACGCCGCGTTTCCTCCTGATCCTCGTCGCCGTCCCGGGCCTGTCGACGATCGTTCGGTTCGTCGTCTCGATATGGATCCTCGTCGCGACGATCGTCGCGCTCCGGAGCGCGCTGGATTCCGGCACGGCGCGCGCCATCGTCGTCGCGATCCTCGCGTCGATCGCGATGGCCATCGTCGTCGGCCTGATCGGCGGTCTGTTCTAGCTGGACAAGCGAACCACGCTCGCGGAGGCGGTCGAGCGGCATACGCGCGACGGCATGTCCATCGCGATCGGCTGCGCGCTCGAGCCAGCGATCCCGTTCGCGTTCGCGCACGAGCTGATCCGCCAGAAGCGCCGCGACCTTGTGCTCATCGGCCCGATCTCGGACGTGCTTTTTGACACGCTCATCGGCGCCGGCTGCGTGGCGCGCGTCGAGGCGGCGTGGGTCGGGAATGTCTCGGCCGGACTCGCGCATTGCTACCGGCGCGCGATGGAGCAGGGGATCCCGAGGCACATCGAGGTGCGCGATCACAGCAACTTCTCCATCGCGCAGGCGCTCTTGGCTGGCGCGATCGGCGCGCCCTATATCCCGACGAAGACCCTGCTCGGCAGTGACATCCCGCGCGCCAACGGTACGTTCAAGGAGTCGGTCTCGCCGTTCGACGGATCGAAGGAGCTCCTCATCCCGGCGATCGTGCCCGACCTGACGGTGATCGCGTGCCAGGTCTCGGATGCCGAAGGCAACTTCAGCCTCACAGGACCGTGGGGCGTATCGCGCGAAGCGGCACTTGCCGCGCGGAAGCTCGTCGTGCTCTGCGAGCGTCTTGGGGCACCCGAGGCCGTACGCCAGATCCCCAATTGGACCCTTGTACCCGGCACGAAGGTCGATGCGGTGGTCGTGGAACCCGGCTCATGCCATCCCGCGCCGCTCGACAACGAGTACGACCGCGACCACGAGTTCTTCCAGGAATATCACCGCGCGACGCGCACGCCGGAGGGATTCGATGATTGGATCAAGGAATGGGTGACCGGCGTGTCCGATCGAGCAGCTTACCTGCGCAAACTCGGCGCGCGCTGGCCGAAGCTGCGTCCGGCCCACCTTCGTCAGTTCTTTGATTTCGACCCCGTGTCTGGTCGCTGATGGACATCTCCGCCGGCGAGCTGATGGTCGCGCAGGCCGCTCGAGAGATTCGCGACGGCGAGAACGTGTTCGTCGGGATGCGTCTTCCGCTGATCGCGTTCGTCGTCGCGAAGCGGACGCACGCGCCGAACGCGATCGGCCTGTTCGAGCTCGGCCTCATTCGCGACCGTCCCGCGACCGAGCTGCTTTACACGATGGGTGACACCCCCAATGTTCGCGGCTCGATATGGTGCGGCCCGATGATCGAGCTCATGGGCATGCTGCAGCGCGGCGAGGTGCAGGCGGGCTTCATCGGCGGCGCCGAGATCGACGTGCACGGAAATCTCAACACCACGGCCATCGGCGTGGACCGAGCACATCCCACCGTGCAGCTCCCCGGGTCCGGTGGCGGCGCGGACATCGCGAGCCTCGCGCACCGGCTCATCGTGATCATGGCGCACGACAAGCGCCGCCTGCGCGAGCGCGTCGATTTCATCACGTCCCCCGGCTACGGCGATGGCGGTGACTGGCGCACGCGCGTCGGTCTTCCGCGCGGCGGTCCGAGCGTTCTGATCACGACGCTCGGCGTATTCCGCTTCGTCGAGGGCCGGGCGGTGCTCGCGTCGTACCATCCGTCGAGCTCCGTCGACGACGTGCGCGCGAACACGGGCTGGGAGCTCAAGGTGGCGAACGACGTGCACGAGACGGCGATGCCGTCGGCCGAGGTCCTCGCGATCATCCGGGGCTACGATCCGCAGGGCTTCTGGACCCGGCGAGGAGCTCACTGATGTCTGAAGGCACGACCCGCGCGGTCTTCGCGGCGTTCGCCGGAAATCTCGCGATAGCGATCACCAAGGCGGTCGCCGCGGGCGCGACCGGCTCGGGTGCTCTCCTGGCGGAAACGGCGCACTCGATCGCGGACTCGCTGAATCAGATCCTTCTGTACGTCGGCATCCGCCGCAGCGTCCAGCCGCCGACCGACCGCCATCCGCTGGGTCACGGGAAGGAGCGCTACTTCTGGGCGCTCGTGGTCGCGCTGTTCCTGTTCTTCGGAGGCGGCGTCTTCTCGCTGTACCAGGCGTACGACCGCATCGCCCATCCCCACGAGCTTGGAGACGCGACCATCGGCTTCATCGTGCTCGGCCTGTCGATGGTCTTCGAGATGTTCTCGCTCAGCGTCGCCGTGCGTGAGCTTCGCCACGCCGCGCGCGAGGAAGGCATACCGGTCCGTCGCTTCCTCTCGCAACTCCGTGATCCTGCGCTCCGCACCGTCCTCTACGAAGACAGCGCCGCACTCGCCGGTCTCGTGGCGGCGATCGCCGGTCTCGCGCTCACCGTGTGGACGGGCGATCACATCTTCGATTCGCTTGCGAGCGGCGTGATCGGCGTCATTCTCATCTACGTCGCGTATCAGCTGGCGTGGAGCGCGCGCGGACTGATCATCGGCGAGGCGCCGCCGGAGGAGGTCCGAGACGCCATCCGCGAGCTGATCGCCGCCATGGATGGCGTCGACCGCGTCATCGAGCTTCGCGCGATCGAGATGGGCACGAAGCAGCTGCTCGTGCTGGCGCGGGTATCGGTCAGGGACGACATCCCGGCGGGCGAGGCCGAACGCCTGATGGTGCGGTTGCGGCAGCACCTGAAGGCCGCGCACCCCGACGTGAGCGACTCGTACATCGAGCTGGACCCGGGATGAGCGTGATAATCCGCGGCGTGGGGGAGCTGCGACTGACCGAGCTCGGTGATCGCTACAACGCCGCGACCACGTACGTCGACGAACATCGCGCCGCCCGCCCGAACAAGGTCGCGATCCGCTGCCAGGGACAGAGCGTCACCTACGGCGAACTGGGAGCAGATGTCGATCGCGCGGGCAACGCGCTGCGCGACATGGGCGTCGGCATGGAGGATCGCGTCGTCATTCTGTCCGTCGACTCGCCGGCATTCGTCTACGCGTTCTTCGGCGCGATCAAGATCGGCGCGATCCCCGTACCCACCAACACGCTGCTCACGCCGCGCGACCTCGCGTACATCCTGCGCGACAGCCGCGCGGTCGCGGTGATCGTTTCCGCGTCGCTACTCTCGAAGATCCAGGAGATCCGTGCGCAGTGCCCGCGCCTGCGGCACGTCCTGGTCACGACTTCCGGTGGCGCCGGGCAGGCTGGGACGCTGCCGCCCGACACGTTCTCGTTCGAGGATGCTCTTGCCGCCGCCGACGATGAGCTCACACCGGCGGACACCGGCCCGGACGACATGTGCTTCTGGCTCTACTCATCCGGGACGACCGGCTTCCCGAAGGGCGCGGTGCATCTGCAGCACGACATGATCTATTCGGCCGACACGCTCGGCGCCCAGGTCCTCGGCTGCACCGAAGAGGATCGCTACTTCACGGTGTCTCCCCTGTTCCACGCGTACGGTCTGGGCAACGGCGTCTTCGTGCCGCTGCGCTTCGGCGCATCGGTCGTCTACAAGCCGGAGCGCGCCACACCCGATGTCGTCTACGGGCTCATCACGAAGGAGCGCCCGACGGTGCTCTACACGGCGCCGACGTTCTACGCGGCGCTCCTCGCGTACCCGACAGAGGGTTTCCCGTACGATCTGTCCTCGTTGCGCTTCTGCGTGTCGGCCGGCGAGGCCCTGCCGAAGCCGCTCTTCGATTCGTGGAAGCAGCGCTTCGGCATCGAGATCCTCCATGGCATCGGATCCACGGAGATGCTCCACATCTTCATCTGTAACCGCGCCGGCTCGGCGAAGGGCGGAACGAGTGGCACCGTCGTCCCGGGCTACGCCGCGAAGATCGTCAATGACCAGGGCCGCGAAGTGACCCGCGGCGAGAGCGGTCACCTCTGGGTCTCGGGCGACTCGTGCGCGGCGTTCTATTGGAACAAGCACGAGAAGACGAAGGCGGCGTTCAAGGGCGAGTGGTACGTCACGGGCGACAAGTACCACCAGGACGACGACGGATACTTCGTCTACGAAGGTCGCAGCGACGACATGTTGAAGGTGTCCGGCCAATGGGTCTCGCCGGCGGAGGTCGAGGCCGCGCTCATCGCGCACGCGGCCGTTCTCGAATGCGGCGTTGTCGGCATGACCGACAACGATGGCCTCACCAAGCCAAAGGCCTTTGTCATCCTGAAGCAGGGCCACGCCGCGAGCGATGCGCTGTCGGACGAGCTGAAGAAGTTCGTGAAGGATCGGATCGCGCCGTACAAGTACCCACGCTGGATCGAGTTCGTCCCTGAACTGCCGAAGAACGCTGCGGGCAAGATCCAGCGATTCAAGCTCCGCGAAAGAGGTGATGCGTAATGCCCGGCCTCGATCCAAAGGTCGTCGCGTGGAAGCGAGCCGCGACCGACGATCCGGAGAGGTTCTGGGGCGAGGCCGCCGAGGCGCTGCCCTGGTTCAAGAAGTGGGAGCGGGTGCTCGAGTGGGAGAAGCCGACCTTCCGCTGGTACCGCGGGGGCCGCTCGAACCTCGCGTACAACTGCGTCGACCACCACGTGAAGTCCGGTCGCGGCGACCGCACGGCGCTCATCACCGAGAACGAGCGCGGTGAGCGCCGCACATTCAGCTACGGGCAGCTCCTCGCCGACGTCAAGCGCGCGTCGGCGGCCCTGCGCGGCATCGGCATCGCGAAGGGCGACCGGATCGCGATCTATATGCCGACCTCCGCCGAGGCGATCATCCTCATGCTCGCCGCGATTCGGATCGGCGCGGTCATCATCGTGATCTTCGCAGGCTTCGGCGCGGGCGCGCTCGGCGAACGCGTGCGCCTCGCGGGCGCGCGCGCTCTCTTTGCCACTGACGCCACGTATCGCAAAGGCAAGGATGTTCCCCTCAAGGGCATCGTCGATGACGCGCTGCGCGACGCGCCGACGGTCGAGACCGTCGTCGTGCTGCGCCGCGGAACGGCCGAGGTCCCGATGATGCCGGGCCGCGACATCACCTGGGCCGACTTCCTCGCGGAAGCCGATGGGGAGGACGACACGCACGTCGAGTGTGAGTCGAACGAGCCCGCCTTCATCCTCGCCACATCCGGGACGACGGCGAAGCCCAAGCTCGCGGTGCACACGCACGGCGGCTACCAGGTCTACGTCTACTCGATGGCGAAGTGGATGTTCGGGCTGCGCGACACGGACGTGTGGTGGTCGACCTCGGACATCGGCTGGGTCGTCGGTCACGGCTACATCGTGTTCGGGCCGCTGCTGGTCGGCTGCACGACGATCGCGTACGAGGGCGCGATCGATCATCCCGGCCCGGACGCGTTCTATCGGATCGCGGCGGCGAACAAGATCACCGGCGGGTTCACCTCGCCGACGGCGGTCCGGCTGCTCATGCGCTCCGGGGCGGCCATCGCGTCGGCCCACGACCTTCGAAGCGTCGAGCGGATGTTCTGCGCCGGCGAGGTCCTGAACGCGCCCGCCTGGGAGTGGTTCCAGAAGGAGGTCTTCGGCGACCGGATCCCGGTCATCGACCACTACTGGCAGACCGAGACCGGCGGCCCGATCGTCGGCAATCCGTACGGGATCGCGATGCTGCCGATCAAGCCGGGCTCATCGGGCGTGCCGCTGGCGGGGATCGAAGCCAAGGTCCTGACCGCTGAGGGCGAGCCGTGCACACCCGGGGAAAAGGGCATCTTCGTCATCACCCGGCCGTTCCCCGGGCTCACCGCGCGCCTCTGGGCCGAGCCGGAGCGGTACGCGAAGGATTATTGGGACAAGGTGCCCGGCAAGCGGGTCTATTTCACCGGGGACGCCACGAGCATCGACGATGACGGGTACGTCTGGTTCAGCGGCCGGGCCGACGAGATCATCAAGATCGCCGATCACCGCATCGGCACGATCGAGGTGGAGACCGCCTTCCTCCGCCATCCCGCGGTCGCCGAGGCGGGCGTCACCGGCCGGCCCGACGAGCTTCGCGGATTGGTCATTTCGGCGTTCGTCGTCCTGAAGAAGGAGGCGGCGCCGTCTGATGCGCTGAAGACCGAGCTCCTGGCCACGGTGCGGCGCGAGCTCGGACCGCTCGCGGTCATCGGCGAGCTGAATTTCGTGGACCTGCTCCCGAAGACGCGCAGCGGCAAGATCATGCGACGGGTCCTCAAGGCGGTCATCTTGGGCAAGGACCCAGGCGACATCTCGACGATCGAGGACGAGGGCTCGGTCGAAGAGGCGCGCGAGGCCTGGGAGCAGCTGCGGGCGAGTGTCACGGACCGGGGCTGAGGCCAAGCC
>JANMWW010000050.1:0-6727 GCA_031394155.1 Chloroflexota bacterium
TGCCGACGAGGACGGCGAGCTCGCGAAGCGGGTGGCTGAAGCCCGCGGCGAGCCACAAGATGAACAATCCGACGAGCGAGCCGACGGACAGCAACGAGACCCCGAGCATCGCCGGGAAGCGAAGCTTCACGCGATCGACGAATACGGCTCGGTCGATGCGCGCGATGCGATCCGCGTAGCGGGCCACGAGGTCGGGCCGCCGCTTCACGGCGGCAACTGTTTTCCAGAATCCGTGCGTCGCCACGTTCGGCGCGCGTCCCGCCGCGAGCTCGCTTTCGCAGTTCGCGAGGCTGCTCTCGATATCGCGCTCATCCATACGACCACAGTACGCGCGTCGCGTGGCGATGCCTTATCGGCGCTGGATATCGGGATCGTCGACGATGCGCGCGGCGCCGTAAGAGCGAAGACTTCGCCGGTCGCGCTTCGGATTGCGCACGAACACGGCGACCTTCGGGTTGCTCACGACGCCGGCGAGCGTTTCTCGCTTGGCCCGCTCCCACCAATGCGAGGTAGTCCTTGTCCCAGACCATCGGGCTGCCCTCAGCGCGACGCCGGGTCGGCCGTCGATGGCTGTGGCGACGAGGGGGTGCGGCTCGGTGGCACCGGTGTGGGCGTCGTGGCCATGCTTCGCACGCTCGCACCACGCCTGCGCGAGAATCGAAGAGATGGTCACCCTGGCCATAGAGAAACGTGCCGCGGATCTGCGCGCACGCATCGAGAAGGCGAACTACGAATACCACGTCCTCGATCAGCCGGTGATCGCTGACGAGGCATACGACGCACTCATGCGCGAGCTGCAGGAGCTCGAGGCGCAGCACCCGGAGCTCGTCACGTCGGGGTCGCCGACGCAGCGTGTCGGCGCCGCACCGTCGAGCCGGTTCGCTCCGGTCGAGCACACGCGGCCGATGCTCAGCCTCTCCAACGTCTTCGACGAGGCGGAGCTTCGCGCCTTCGATGCGAGAGTCCGCAAGGCGCTTGGGCGCGACGACATCGGCTATGTATGCGAGCTGAAGATCGACGGCCTCGCGATCAACCTCACCTACCAGGACGGCGCCTTCGCGCAGGGCGCGACCCGCGGCGACGGCACCACGGGGGAGGACGTGACCGCGAACCTGCGCACCATCAAGTCGATCCCGCTGACCCTGCGGGAACGCGTGCCAGGCCGGCTCGACGTGCGCGGCGAGGTCTATTTACCGAGCGCCTCGTTCGCGGCGACGAACAAGGAGCGCGCCGACCGTGGTGAGCCACTCTTCGCGAATCCACGGAACGCGGCGGCCGGCGCGGTCCGCCAATTGGAGCCGGCGGCCACGGCGAAACGCAACCTCGCGATGTTCGCCTACTCCGCGGCGGGGCTCGCCGTCGCCTCGCAGGCCGATCTTCTGACGCGCCTGCGCGAGCTAGGCATCCGCACGAATCCGCACTGGCGCAGGGCCAAGGACATCGATGAGGTCGTGACCTTCGTCAGCGAATGGAAGGACAAGCGTCACACGCTCGACTACGGCACGGACGGCGTGGTCGTGAAGATCGACCGCGTCGACGATCAGGACAAGCTTGGCTTCGTCGCGCGCAGTCCGCGATGGGCTACGGCGTTCAAGTTCCCGGCGGAGCAGGCGACGACGGGGATCGAGGACATCCTCGTGTACGTCGGCCGCACGGGCGTCCTGACCCCGGTCGCAGCGCTCGCGCCGGTGCTCGTGGGTGGCACGACCGTGCGCCGCGCGACGCTGCACAACCTCGACGAAGTGCGGCGACTCGACGTGCGCAAGGGTGACCGCGTGATCATCCAGCGTGCGGGCGACGTGATCCCCGAGGTCGTCCGCGTCGAGACCGGCGCGCGCGTGAGGGGAAAGCGCTACCCGCAATTCCAGATGCCGAAGACGTGCCCGGTGTGCCACGGCGCCGTCGAGCACCTCGAGGATGTGGTCGCGTATCGCTGCGCAAATCCTGTCTGCCCCGCGAAGACCGGCCAGCGCATCAGCCATTTCGTGGGACGCGGAGGCATGGATATCGAGGGCATGGGGTGGGCGCTCGTGTCGCAGCTCCAGGAGCGAGGTCTGGTCTCGAACCCGGCTGATGTCTTCAGCTTGAAAAAGGAGCAGCTGCTGGAGCTCGATCGGTTCGCCGAAAAGAGCGCGACGAACATCGTGGAGCGGATCGAGAGGGCGCGCCGGACGCCCCTTGCCCGGATGATCAACGCGCTCGGCATCCCGAACGTCGGCGAGTCGACGGCGGAAGATCTCGCGAACTGGCTGACGACACGAGTTGGGAAGACGCCCACGTTCGGCGAAGTGCTCGACGTGGTGCGTGGCGCGTCGGTCGACGACCTTCAGACCATCGAAGGCATCGGGGAGGTCGTGGCCCGCGGCATCGGCGAGTTCTTCGCGCGCGCCGAGGAACAGGACTTCCTCAAAGCGCTCGCGACCGCCGATCTTCATCCGATCCTTCCCGCGCCTCGCGCGGTGAAGGCGGACAGTCCTTTCGCGGGAAAGACGATCGTGTTCACGGGGACACTGGAGCACCGCTCGCGGGAAGAAGCTGAGGCGCTCGTGAAATCGCTCGGTGCGAAGGTAACGGGATCGGTGAGCGCGAAGACCGACTTCGTCGTCGCGGGACCAGGCGCGGGTACGAAGCTCGAGAAGGCGCGTCAGCTCGGTGTCAAAGTCGTCGACGAAGCGTCCTTCGACGCTATGCTCCGTTAGCCAGCGGAGGGTAACGAGGGCTTGTACCAACCGACGACCGCCCCGCGTTCACTTGCGTCCGCCGGTCTCCCGGAGGCGCCCCTGACGCCTGCGATCCCGCTTCCGCCCGAGCCGCAGACGGTCGAACAGACCGGACTCACGGTCGGATTCCTCGCCGATCTCGCGCTCAAAACGCTCTACCAGCGCGGCCAGATGACGCTCGGCGAGATCTCGACGTCGCTCGGTCTCCCGATCAATGGCGTGATCGACCGGGTGATGGAGTTCCTCAAAGCCGAGCACCTCGTCGAGATCCGCGGTGGCGCGGGCATCTCGTCCGCGTCCTACCAATACGTCATCGTCGACAAGGGCTCGGAGAAGGCGCAAGAGGCGCTCGCGCGTAGCCAGTACATCGGCAAAGCGCCGGTGCCGCTCGCGACGTATATCGCGGCCGTGCAGCGCCAGAGCATCACGAACCTGCACGTCACTCCCGAAGAGCTCGTCCGGGCGTTCGCGCACCTCGTCGTGCCACGCGAGCTTCTCGCGCAGCTCGGCCCTGCCGTGAACTCCGGCAAATCGATCTTCCTGTTCGGCCCTCCCGGCAACGGCAAGACCACGATCGCGGAAGTTCTCGTCTCGCTCCTCAAGGGCGAGGTCGTGCTTCCGTACGCGATCGAGATCGATCAGCAGGTCATCAAGGTGTACGACCAGGTCTATCACCGCGCGGTGCTCGAGCCGGCTCAAGCCGAGCGTCTGCGCTACGACCATCGCTGGGTCATCAGCAAGCGGCCGATCGTCATGACCGGCGGCGAGCTCACGCTCGAGACGCTCGATCTGATCTACGACGAGCAATCGAAGTACTACGAGGCACCGTTCCAGCTGAAGGCGAACGGCGGGATTTTCATGGTCGACGACTTCGGCCGCCAGCGCGTGTCGCCGAAGGACCTCCTGAACCGCTGGATCGTTCCGCTCGAGAAGCGCGTCGACTACCTGACGCTGCACACCGGCAAGAAGATCGAGCTCCCCTTCGACATGCTCATCATCTTTTCGACGAACCTCGACCCTGCGGATCTCGTCGACGAGGCGTTCCTGCGCCGCATTCGCTACAAGATCGGGATCGAGGCGCCCTCGGTCGCGCAGTACGAGGAGATCTTCAAGCGAATGTGCGTTCGTAAGAACATTGAGTACCGCGCCGAGGCGATGAGCCAGATCCTCGCGATCTACCGCCAGAAGAATCTCGGCCTGCGCTCCTGCCACCCGCGCGACATCCTCGAGTCGCTCACGGACACGGCGCGTTTCCTTGGCCAGCCGCCGGCGCTCTCGCCGCAGCTGATCCAGATGGCCTGCGACTCGTACTTCGTCACGCTCGATCCGAGCGGCTCGCCGAAGCAGTCCTAGCCTCCGCGTCATGGGACTCGGCGTGCCCAGCGACGGCCTCGCACCGACTCCGCCGATGGGCTGGAATTCCTGGAACCGCTTCGGCCCGTTCATTTCCGAGCGCCTGGTGCTAGAGACCGCTGACGCGATGATCCAGAGCGGCATGCGCGACGCGGGCTATCGCTACGTCGTGATCGATGACGCTTGGCACGAGAGCGTGCGCGACGCCCAAGGAGACCTGGTGGAGAACCGCTGGGCGTTCCCGCACGGCCTGAAATGGCTCGCTGATCGCCTCCACGAGCGCGGTCTGCTCTTCGGTCTTTACACCGATGCCGGAACGCGCACCTGTCAGGGCTACCCGGCCAGTCTTGGGAACGAGCGGCGCGACGCTCGGAAGTTCGCGAGCCTCGGCGTCGACTTCATGAAGGTCGACTGGTGCCACACGGAAGGCCTCCGCGGTCGCACGACGTATCCGAAATGGACGGAGGCGATCACGGCATCGGGAAGGCCGATGATCCTCTCGATCTCCGAATGGGCGCGCGACAAGCCGTGGGAGTGGGCTGGCTCGGTCGGACACATGTGGCGGACGACGCCGGACATTGCCGACACGTGGGGGAGCGTCACCGCCATCGCCGACAGCCAGGTGGACCTGCATCCCTTCGCCGGGCCAGACCACTGGAATGACCCGGACATGCTCGAGGTTGGCAACGGTGGCATGACCGACGACGAATATCGCTCGCACCTTTCCTTGTGGGCGATCCTCGCGGCGCCGCTCATGGCGGGCAACGATGTCCGCTCGATGACCGCCGCGACGCGCTCGATCCTCACGGCACGCGAAGTGATCGCGGTCGACCAGGATCCACTCGGCCGTCAGGGCAGACGCGTGAAGAAAGGACGCGACACGGAGATCTGGGCCCGCGAGCTCCACGGCGGCGCGCATGCCGTATTGCTTCTCAACCGCGGTGACGCGCCGGCCACCGCTCGCGTTCTCTGGGAAGACATCGGCCTAAGCGGATCGCGGAACCCGCACGTGCGGGATCTCTGGGAGCGCGCGGATCTTGGCCAGCACGACGGTTGGTACGTGCGAGCCCTCGCTCCGCACGCCTGCGCGTTGCTGAGGGTCGCGTTCGGCTAGCGGATACGCGCCTCGTAGCGGCGGGCCTGCGGAACAACGCGGAGAAGAGGTGGCACGATCGGCAAGCCGAGCCGCAGTGCGCATATCACGAATCGGAACCACAGGCGCTCGCGCGTGCGCCACGGGAGACCGAGCGCGAGGCGGATGGACGGCGGCAGGAGCCCGGCAGTGAACGCATCGACGAGCCACGTGATCGGAGCGGGTATCCACGGTACGGGGCGCAGGACATCGCGCGCGACGGCGACCGCGTTCGCGTCGGGGATGACCTCGTTCGCGAGCATGTATCGCTCGTACGCGATGAGCGCGCCGCATGTCGCGGGAAGCGCCTCCCGCGTCGCGCCGAGCTCGCCGGCGAAGAAGCGCGCCTCCGCCCAATACGTCTCGCGCTCGGCGTCGCTCAATCTTCCGCGCACCAGCTCATATAAACGAAGCGAGGTCACGACCAGCGTGACCTGCACCCACGCGAGCAGGGCTGGATCCCGCGCGTCGTATCCGTGACCGGCCGAGGTCGTGCCTCGGACCGGAACGTGGCGTCGGTCGATGCGGCGAAGGCCTGCGCGCGCCTGCGCGGTCGTGCCAAAGACGATCCCCAGCGTCGTGTTCAGCGTGCGACGCAGGCGTCCGAGCGGATCGCGTCGGAAGTCCGAGTGGTCCTTGACCCCAGCCGCGACGAGGGGATGCGCGACCTGCATGAGCAGCGCGGCCGTCCCGCCGAAGAGCAGGAACGCCTCACGATTGAGACGCCGCGCGACGGAGTCGCGGGCGAGGATCCCGATGTCGGTCACACTCCCAGTGTGCCGTTGCTTCGTTCGTTCCGGTTCGCCTTGTCCGGCTTCTCTCATCTGTGGGAGACACAGCGCAATTTCCGGATCGAGATCGCCATCGGGCTGGTGGCGCTGGCGGCCGGTCTCCTGGCGCGTCTGGAGCGCTGGGAGTGGGTCGCGCTCTTGCTCACGATCGCGCTGGTGCTCGTCCTCGAAGCTCTCAACACCACGCTTGAGCACGCGGTGACCCTCGCGAGCCCGAATATCGATCCGCGGGCAAAGGCGGCCAAGGATGTCGCGGCGGCCGCCGTGCTCATCGCCGCGATCATCTCGGTCGCGATCGGGATCCTGATCTTTGGGTCGCGGCTCGGACTTGGGAGGTAGCCATGTCCGTCACCGGCGTGCATCACCTGCTCATCGAGACACACAGCTGGCGCGATAGCCTCACGTTCTGGCAGGAGCTTGGTTGGACACTCATTGAAGACCACGGGACCTCGGGCAAGCTCACGCCGCCGGGTGGTGGCGCATACATCTGGCTGAACGAGGTGGTGCCGAGCAAGACGCCGATCATCGAGGTGTACTTCGATCTCGATCCGGCGGGCTTCACGCCCGGATCTCGCGTCGAGATCGTCGAGCCGCTTACGACCACGCACTGGGGCACCAAGCTCATGAGCGTTCGCGACCCGGATGGACGGATCGTGAGGCTGCAAGCCACCTAGACTGAGGTCATGCCCATCGATCGCCAGACGATCGTTCACGTCGCCGATCTGGCTCGG
>JANMWW010000063.1:0-6823 GCA_031394155.1 Chloroflexota bacterium
CCCCATCAGCGCCGGGGACCACAACGTATACCAGCTCGGGCCGACTTCACCGGGGGACCCCCCGACCTGCGCGCCTATGACGTGGCGGCTGTCCAACATCGCTGCGGCGGCTATCAGGACTAGCGCCGCCGCCGTTCCCACCTGAAAGCGCCTCACGAGTGCGCTATTGGACCCACTTGTTCTTCGCCGCGATGTCGCGGTGCAGCTGCTCGTACTGGCTCAGGAACTGCCGGAACTCGACACCCGAGCGGAAGTCCGGCTGTAGGACGTTGGTCTCCATGAATTTTTTCCAGTCGGTGGAGTCGTAGACCTTCTTGAACACATCCACCCAGAAACCCTGCTGCGCCGCCGAAAGGCCGGGGGCCGCGACGATCGCGCGCATGATGAAGTAGTCGTCGATCGCCAGGCCTTGCGTCTTGCACGTCGCTAGACCGGCGTAGGGTCCGGTCTTGGGACTGTCCGGCATGAATGCGCACAGTGGACGCAGCTTCTTTGGGCTCGCCTGGTAGAGACCGAGGCCCTCGCTCGGGTTGTTCACGGTCGCGACCACGCCACCCTGATGGCCGGCGAGCGCCGCAGCAACGGTGTTGCCCGACGTCTGGGGCACGTAGGTGAATGCCTTCGTGCCCGCCGTGTCCTGGATGCGACGGAAGAGCGCCTCGTCTTCCTGCTTCGAACCCGTCCCCGCGACGACGAGCTGGTTCGCCTTGGCCGCCGTCACGAAGTCACCGGCGGTCTTCCACGGACTGTCGTCGTTGACCCAGAGGAAGAACGGGTCGAGCGCCATATTGGCGATCGGCGTGAAGTCGGTCGACTTGTACGGAAGGCTCTGCGTGATGATCGTCGTGAAGAATGAGTTGAGCGTGATCATCACGTAATGCATGTCGCCCTTCTTCTCGAACACATACGTGAACGCGACGGCACCGGAGCCGCCTTCCTTGTTCACCGGCTGCACGGGCTGCGGCGACAGCTTGAGCGACTCGATGATCCCCTGCATCGTGCGCGCGTAGGTGTCCGAACCGCCGCCCGGTGCGGTGCTGATGACGAATTCGACCGGCCGCTTCGGCTGCTCGAACGCGGCCGCCGAAGGCGCCCCGCTACCGGACGGAGCCGAGGTCGCGGCTGGCGTTCCGCCGCAGGCCGCGCCGACCATGAGGCCAGCACCCAGTACCGCTGACAGTCGCCTGATGCTCAAGTGCGACATGACCCTTCACCTCCCAAGGACCTGTACGACCCTCGCGCTAGAAAAGGTCACTGTGGTCTGACCAGGGCGCGATGCTATAGGTCCTGGCGTGGGTCGCAAGGACCGAGGTGTAACAATGAGAGATACGGGGTCGGCACGGGGCGTGCGTTTCGACCGGTCAGGGTCGCGTGACGCGACCGGTAAGGAGACAGACGTGGTGCAGGAGCTGGTGCGTCCCGGAAAGCTGCCAAAAGGCGCGGCGCCGGACTCAGCGTGGGCCTATCTGGGCGGCAAGTTCGTCCCCATACGCGAGGCCAAGATCAGCGTGATGACCCATGCTTTCAACTACGGCACGGGCGTCTTTGAGGGCATCCGGGCGTACTGGAACGCCGAGGACGAGCAGCTCTACGGTCTGAACTTCCGCGAGCACTACGGCCGCCTGCTGCGCTCCTGCCGGATCCTCCGCATCACCAGCCCGCACTCGGTCGAGGACCTTGTGGACATCACGATCGAGCTCCTTCGGAAGTGCAACTACCGCGAGGACGCCTATCTCCGTCCCGTCATGTACAAGGCGAGCGAGATCATCGGGGTCCGCCTGCACAACCTTGAAGACGCTTTCACTGTGTTCGCCCTTCCGTTCGGGAACTACGTTCCGATCGACCGCGGCATCACCGCCCACGTGTCGTCATGGCGTCGCGTCGACGACAACGCCATCCCGGCACGCGCGAAGATCACCGGCTCATACGTCAATGCGGCGCTCGCGAAAAGCGAGGCCGAGGAGTCCGGCTTCGACGAGGCGATCGTCCTCACCGATGACGGTCACGTGTCCGAGGGCAGCGCCGCGAACATTTACCTCGTCCGTGACGGCAAGCTCATCACGCCGCCCGCGACAGACAACATCCTCGAGGGCATCGTGCGCGGGAATGTCCTGCGCATCGCCGCCGACGAGAAGATCCCGGTGGAGATCCGCCGGGTCGACCGCACCGAGCTCTATCAAATGGACGAGGCGTTCCTCTGCGGGACGGGCGTCCAGGTCTCGGCGATCACGAGCATCGATCACCGGCCCATCGGCGACGGCACGGTCGGCCCGATCGCTCGGCGGATCTCGCGGATCTACTTCGAGGCTGTGCGTGGCAAGAACGCGAAGTACAAGGACTGGCTCACGCCGATCTATCCCGCGCGCTAGCCGCGATCGGTAGCGAAGCCTTTGAAGTCGGTGCCTATCCGCACGGTGATGTCAGCGCCGCCGCCGTCGGCTGTCTCGATCGGGACGTTCCCGAGCACGAGACGCAGCTGCTCGGCGGTATAGCGCTTCGACGAGTTGCGGAGCACGATCGCGGACTTCGCGGTCGGCCCGTTCGTGACCGTCGTGATGCCATACGCGCGCAGCGCGAGCCGGTCGGCAACGTCCTTCGCCGTGCCGGCGCCGGTGTTGATGATCTCGACCTTCGCGCCCTCCTGCCGGATCTTCGGGTCGTAGAACTGCTGCGCGGCGAAGTCGCGCACCTTCGCGCGATTAGGCATCAGGAAGAAGCCGTTGTTGCTCGTGGCTGTCAGCTCGCAATGCGGATAGTCGCCGCCGCACGGATAGAGCACGTCGCTCTGGATCGCGCCCGAGTCGATGCCCGTGCCCGTGCGCGCCAGTGGCAGCACGTTGGCCGGATCGAAGTCCGTCTCGATGGTCGTGCCGACGGTGTCAACCAGCGTCGGAAGCGTGCGCAGCGCCTCGGGCTGGCTCAGTCGCGTGCGGAGCGCACCGATGACCTCTTGCTGACGACGCGCCCGGCTGTAGTCGTTGGTGTCGTGGCGCGAGCGGGCGTACTTGAGCGCGACGTCGCCGTGCATGAGCTGCGGGCCCGTGAGGATGTCGATCCGCTCGATGCCGAAGTCCGCGGTGGGGTAGTTCTCGTCCCGCACCGGACGTTTGGCGTCGACCACGACGCCGCCGACGCCGTCGATGATCTTGTTGAACGCGTCGAAGTTGACGAGCACGTACGTGTGGATCGGGACACCCAGGAGGTCGTCAACGAGCTTGCGGACGAGCTGCGGCCCGCCGAACGCGAACGCTCCGTTGATCTTTCCCTGGAAGGTCCCCGGCTTGTCGATGTAGACATCGCGCGGGATCGACAGCATCGACGCGGTCTTGTTCAGCGGATCGATCGAGATGACCAGCATCGTGTCGGTGTTCCGCGTGGCCGGGTCGCTGTCGCGCGTGTCGATGCCAAGCACCAGGACGTTGAGCCGATCGTTCCCGGTCCAGGCCGGCGGCGCCTCCGCCGACCCGCTCGTCGTCGTCTCGACCACGCGCGTCGCGAATGGCGCGAACATTCGCGCGGCGAATGCGGCCCATGGCGCAGACTGCCGGTACATCGTGCCGTAGCCGGCGATCAGCGTGAGCGTGACGAGCGCGAGCACGCCGTAGTCGATCAGGTGCCGACCGCGAAGCCGATGCATGCGTCCAGCGAACGCGTCGGCGACGACGTACAGGTGATACGCGAGCGCGCCGGCGACGAGGGCGAACGTGACGAGCGGCGCGTGGCGCAGCACGAACGACGTCAATGGATCCGCGAACGCGACGAACGCGCCAGCCAAGGCGATCGCGAAGATCGGAAGCATCAGCATGAGGACGCCCTTGACCCAGCGGTCCTCGTACACCTGACCCAATCCCGGTAGGAGACCCGAGAGCACCGCGGCGAAACCCGGTGATCCTCTGTCAGAACGCGCGTTGCGCGCCTTCGTCGCACTCCGTGCGCCCGCTCCGTTGAGCGCGCCGCAACGCGCGCACACGCCGGCCGATGCGAGATTGCGGGTGTTGCAGCGCGCGCACCGCCACGGCGCGCTCGGCATGGGATTCGACATCGACCCACAAGCGTACGAGACTCGGTGCGGAGTGGATCGCAGCCCGCACGTGAGCACCGCGACCCTTCGTGGCGCGCGCGCCGTCGGCATCGTCTGCGCCGTGCTCTTCTTCGTCCCTCCCGTGCTGGCGTTCGTCTATCCCAACGCGTTCCTCTTCGCGCCCTACCACCAGATCTACGAGCGGATGTTCGGTGCCGTGCTGGCCGCGCTGTCCGTCTCGCTCCTCATGTCGGTCCGAGACCCGGCGAGGAATGCCGGCGTCTTCGCGGTCGTCGGCCTGGTCACGGGGACCCTCGACGCCGCGACGATCTACTCCCTGCTCGTCGACGGCGCCGACGTCGCGCACTGGTTCTTCCAGGTCCCGCTGCTGGGGGCGATCGCCGCGGTGCTCGTGCTGACGTACACGCGGCTGCGGCGGCCGCATCCCGTGGTGGTCCGGATCGTCATCGCCGCGGTGCTGTTCCTCCCGCTCGCGCTCTTCGCGCACGACGTTGCGTATCGTGCCTTCGTACATCCATGACCGCCATCGTCTCGGTGCGTGACCTCCGCAAGCGCTACGGCGAGATCGACGCCGTGAAGGGCATCTCCTTCGAGGTGACCGAAGGCGAGATCTTCGGCCTGCTCGGACCGAACGGAGCGGGGAAGACCACGACCGTGGAGATCCTCGAGGGCCTGCGTCGCGCCGACGGCGGCGAGGCGTTCGTCGATGGGATCGACGTGTCGAAGGAGCCCGCGAAGGCGAAGGAGCGCGTTGGCGTACAGCTCCAGCAGAGCGCGTTCCCCGAGAACTTCACGGCGAAGGAGACCGTCGAGCTCTTCGCGCTCTGCTATGGCGTGAAGGTGGATGCGCTCGCTTTGTTAGAGGACGTGGATCTGGCGGACAAGGCGAACCAGCGCCAGGAGAAGCTCTCCGGGGGACAGCGGCAGCGCCTCTCGATCGCGACGGCCCTCGTGAATCGTCCGCGCGTGCTTTTCCTTGACGAACCCACGACGGGGCTCGACCCGCAGGCCCGTCGCAACCTGTGGGAGCTGGTTCGGAAGATCAGAGGCGACGGCACCACCGTGTTCCTCACGACGCATTACATGGACGAGGCCGAGGTGCTGTGCGATCGCGTCGCGGTCATGGATCACGGCAAGATCATCTCGATGGACCCGCCGCAGAAGCTGATCACGGCGCTCCTGGATCGTGGCTTCAGCAAACCGGTGATCCAGCAGCAAGCCAACCTCGAAGACGTCTTCCTCGATCTGACGGGCCACGAGCTGCGGGAGGACTGATGCGCCAGGCCCTGCTGCTGACGGTCATGTATTTGCGCGCGTACGTCCGCGATCGGACCGCGATGTTCTTCTCGCTGGTCGTGCCGCTGATGCTCATGCTGATCTTCGGTTCGCTGAATCTCGGCGCGTTCGGCAAGGTCTCGCTCGCCCTCGACGACCAGGCCGACAACGCGGCGAGCCAGCAGTTCGCGAGTGCGCTCGAGAAGGTCGGCACGCTGGACGTCAAGCGCGAGCCTGCCGACACCGCGCTGACCAAGCTGAGGCGGACCGAGCTCGACATGCTGCTCGTGATCCCGAGGGACTTCGCCATCGCGCCGACGCGCGCCGGCCAGCCCGTGCCCACGGTCACGATGTACGGGAACGCCGCACGTCCGCAGCAAGTCTCCGTGGGCGAGGCGATCGTGAACGAGCTCATCACGCAGCTCTCTTTCGCCGTGAATCAGAGCGCGCCGGTGGTCAAGATCGAGCAGAAGGACGTGGAAGGCGTCCGTTTGCGCTACGTGGACTTCCTGGTCCCGGGGATCCTCGGCGTCAACGTCATGCAGCTGGCGATCTTCTCGGTCGCCTTCGCACTGGTCGTCGATAAGCGTCGCGGCGTCCTTCGACGGCTCATGGCCACCCCGCTCAAGCCGGCCACCTTCCTTGCGGCGCAGGTGGTCACGCGCCTGGTGCTCGCTGCGCTGCAGGTGCTCGTGCTCATCGGCGTAGCGGTCTTCCTCTTCGACGTGCACCCGGTGGGCGGCATCCTTCCGCTGCTCGTGGTAGCGCTGATGGGGGCGGTGCTCTTCCTCACGATCGGCTTCGCGCTCGCGGGCTGGGCGGAGACCGAGAATCAGGTCCCGGCGATCGCGCAGCTCATCACGCTTCCGCAGTTCTTCTTCTCGGGCGTCTTCTTCTCGAAGGACGCCGCGCCCGAAGTCATCCGACCGATCACCAATGCGCTGCCACTGACGTTCCTCAACGACGCGCTGCGGGAGATCTCGGTGCAGGGCGCCACCATCTGGGATGTCCGGATGCAGTTGCTCGGGCTGCTCGTCTGGACTGTCGTCGGCTTCTTGCTCGCGGTGCGCTTCTTCCGCTTCGACCGCTTCTAGGCCGTCATCGCCTGCTGCACGGCGCGATGCACGACCGCGCGGAACTTCCCCCACGCGCGCCAATCACCGCCGATGTCGTGGGCGCTCGTCGTCCGGAGATCGTCGAGCGTGTCCGCGACCCCCGCCAGCTCTGACGGATCGACCTCTCGCCAATCCTCGAGCTGCTCCGAGAGATCCAATGCGCCGAGCGTCCCCCCGGTCTCGCGCAGCAGGAACGCGAACGTGTGGAAGAGCGGCTTGGCGCGGGGTGCCATCCCACGGTAGGAGATCTGCGCGAGGAATCGCTCCACTGTCGTGTCCAGCCCGGTCTCTTCATGCGTCTCGCGCAGGAGCGCGTCATACACCGGTTCGCGCTTGTGTATCCCGCCGGTCGGGAGTCGGTAGGCGCCGCGAGGGTAGAAGGTCTTGATCG
>JANMWW010000099.1:0-2434 GCA_031394155.1 Chloroflexota bacterium
AGACGCGCCTCGAGCCGCTGGAAGGACTCAAGCTCGTCGGCCACGCACCACAGGAGCAGATCGGCGTCGGCCCGCGTGCCGACGAGTGAATAGGCGTGCGCGCGTACGCCCGCCTCGGTCGCTGCGCGAACGAGCTCGCGCTTCTGCGAGGAGCGCTCGTCCTCGGGCAGCCTACGCCAGTCGGATGACACGCAGAGCGTCAGATACCGGTAGAGCTCGTTCATACGATCTCCTTCAAGGACATGCGTGCCGCGTCGACGATCTCGTCGATGTCCGCGTCGGTGTGCGCGAGCGAAAGGAAGAAGCACTCGAATTGCGACGGCGGCAGGAGGACGCCTCGACCGAGCATCGCCCGGTGGAACGCGGCGAATCGCTCGCGGTCGCTCGTCTTCGCATCGTCCTCGTTCTCGACGGGCTGGTCGGTGAAGAACAGCGTCATGAGAGAAGCGACCCGCTGGACCCGGACGGGCAATCCGACAGAGCGCGCGGCGCTCACGAGTCCGGCCTCGAGACGCGCGCCGAGGTCCTCAAGTCGCGCGTACGCGATCTCGTCCAGCAGATCGAGGGTCGCGGCGCCAGCGGCCATCGCCAGCGGGTTGCCGGAGAGTGTGCCGGCTTGATACGCCGGACCGAGCGGTGCGACGTTGGCCATGAGCTCGCGCGAGCCGCCGTAGGCTCCGACGGGCAAGCCGCCACCGACGATCTTGCCGAGACACACCAGGTCGGGGCGCACCCCGGTGCGCGCGGTCGCGCCACCACGCGCGACTCGAAAGCCGGTGATGACCTCGTCGAAGATGAGGATCGCGCCGGTCTGGTCGGCGATCTGACGCAGCCCCTCGAGGAACCCCGGACGCGGCGGTACGCATCCCATGTTGCCGGCGTACGGCTCGACGATGATCGCGGCGAGCGGCGTCTCGGCCGCGATGCGCTCGACACCAGCGAGATCGTTGAAATCGATAGTCCGCGTGTCCCGCGCGGTGCCCGCTGTGACGCCCGCCGAGTCGGGAAGTCCGAGCGTCGCGACGCCCGAGCCGGCTTTCGCGAGCAGCGAGTCGGCATGTCCGTGATAGCAGCCAGCGAACTTCAAGATCGCGTCGCGCCCCGTCGCCGCGCGTGCGAGTCGGATCGCGCTCATCGTCGCCTCGGTCCCCGACGACACGAAGCGCACCATCTCCACGACCGGCATCGCGCGCGTGACGCGCTCCGCCAGCTCGACCTCGCCCGGGGTCGGCATGCCAAAGGTCGTTCCGCACCGAGCCTGCTCGACGATGGCCGCGACGACCGCTGGATGCGCGTGGCCAGCGATGAGCGGACCCCACGAACAGATGAGGTCGAGGTATTCGCGGCCTTCGGTATCGCGGACGCGCGCACCCGCGCCCGAGACGATGAACGGCGGTTCGCCCCCGACCGCACGGAACGCGCGCACCGGGCTTGAGACACCGCCGGGCATGAGCGCGCGGGCGCGCTCGAGGAGCTCGGAGTTGCTCCAGATGACGCTCATCGCTCGCGCAGCCAGGCGGCCGCATCGAGGGCGAAGTACGAGATGGTGATGTCGGCGCCGGCTCGCGCGATGCCGACGAGCGACTCGAGTGCCGCACGGCGCAGGTCGATCCAGCCGCGATCCGCCGCGGCCTGAAGAGCTGCGTACTCACCGCTCACCTGATAGGCGGCGAGCGGTACGTCGAACCGTTCGCGGGCACGGGAGAGCACGTCGAGGTACGGCCCCGCGGGCTTCACCATCAGCGCGTCGGCGCCTTCGTCGAGATCGCTCTGCATCTCTGCGAGCGCCTCGCGCGCGTTCGGGGGATCCATCTGGTAGCCGCTGCGATCGCCGAACGCCGGCGCGCAGTCCGCGGCCTCGCGGAACGGACCGTAGAAGGCGCTCGCGTACTTGGCCGAGTACGACATGATCGCGACGGCCGCGTGCCCTGAGCGATCGAGCGCACCACGGATCGCGGCCACGCGCCCATCCATCATGTCGGACGGAGCCACGATGTCCGCGCCCGCCTCGGCATATGCGACCGCCGCTTCAGCGAGCAGCGGTAGCGTCGCGTCGTTGTCGACACCGCCATCCGGGCCGAGGACTCCGCAGTGGCCATGCGCGGTGTATTCGCAGAGGCACACGTCGGCGATGAGCGCGAGATCGCTCCCCCGCTCGCGAAGCGCGCGCAGCGCGAGCGGCACGGGCCCGAGTGGATCGGCGCCCGCCGAACCGCGATCGTCCTTCTCCACGGGCAGTCCGAAGAGGAGCAGTCCACCGATCCCCGCCGCGGCCGCGCGATCCGCGATCTCACCGACGCGCCGGACCGGCCAGCGCTGATGACCGGCGAGCGACGCGATCGGCTCCGGAGCTGTGATCCGCGCGTCGACGAAAACGGGCAGCACCAGCGCCGCCGGATCGACGCGCGTCTCGCGCACCAGGCGCCGGAGCGCG
>JANMWW010000163.1:0-8041 GCA_031394155.1 Chloroflexota bacterium
ATCCGCAGGCCGTTTGGACACCCGGAGCCGGTTGCGTGAGCGTCGGAAGTCCGGCGGGTGCAGGTCCCCCTGAACCCTCGGACACGATGAGCCGCAGGTCGCCCTTCATCCATGTGCCACTGCCCAGGCCGACCCCGCAGCTCGTCCAGGCCTGCGCAGCGAAGGCGGGAGCCAGGGTGCCGCGAGCGTTGTTGTTCGCGGCGCTGCCACAGTCAAACTGCCACCGGCTACCACCCGTGCCGACAACTGGCGAGCCTACATACGAGCACCCGTTCGGAAGCGTGAAGCCGACTGCCGTCGGGCTTGGAGTTTGGGTCGGCGTGGGTACGGGCGTGATCGCACCGGTCGCGTCGCCCGGACAGTCCTGGCTCTGACGCGCCAGCTGCGACAGCCCCGGATAAGGGGACCCCTGACCCACCATCGTTTGAACCGCGCCCTTCCACCAGAGGCCCGTGCCCGGATTGGCGGGGCATGGGGTCCAGCCTTGCGCCGCGAATGCAGGTGCGATTCGCTGAACTGCCATTAGGTCAGGCGTGGCCGCGCCAACGCAGCTGAACTCCCAAAAGGTGACGGGCGTCGCCGGTGCCGGAGTGGGGGGAAGAGGCCTACGAACGTAGGAGCAGTCCGCGGGCAACACGAAACCAATCGGCGTCGCAGCTGCTGAAGCTGTGGGCGATGCGGTCGCCGTCGGCGCAGGGCTCGTCGATGCGGACGGACTCGGGCTCGCCGCGACCGGGTTGCTGTCGCGAAGTTGGAAGCTCGCGATCAGTGCAACGACGAGCACCGCCGCGATCGCGCCCGCGTAGAGAACGTATCGGCTTGACTTCATCAATTGAGATTCCTTCCGTGGCGCTGGGCGCCACCTGTCACGCGAGGGCAGCGGGATGTCGTCCAGATCGCGCACAAAGAGGTGCGTGAGGTCCTTGTCTTTGTCAGCCATGCTTGGCTTCTCCCTCTCGCATCCGCGTCAGTGACTGCGACACGGTCGCGCTCACGGTCCCGCGGCGAACCCCCAACGCCTCCGCGATCTCCTCTTGAGAAAGTCCGAGGTAGTAGTGCGCGACGACGATCGCTCGCTGGCGCTCGGTCAGTAGGCGCAGGAGCCGACCTAACTCGACGCGTTGCAGGATGGTCACGGTCGGATCCTCCGAAGAGATTTCGGTGATCGGAATTTCGCGCAAAACGCGAAGCAGGCTGCGTCGTGTTTTTCGCAAAGCCACTCGATAGAGCCAGCCCTCGAGATTCGCGCTGTCTAAAGGGGGATGGCGCATCCCCTCCTCGAATGCGTCATGCAGCCCGTCGAGGGCCCGTTCGCTGTCCAGCGTCACCGCGACCAATGCTCGGTAGACCTGCGGAAACGCACGGTCGTACAGCTCTGCCCAGCGTTCGGTCATTCACTTAGTAATGCATCTAGCGACCTGAATCGCTTAGTCGGAGACCGCTTACTCGGCTGGCCTCGTCCGGCTACGGCTCGAACCGTTCAACGGCGAGACTCGTGGATGCTGAGCGTTCATCACGGACGCTCAAGGAGACAAACCCACAGAGGCGATCCCGCGCCGCACGGCCGACGGGGGCTGACTCGTGAAGCCGCTACGCGTCTGTTCTGTCGTGCGGGCGCATCCGATCGAGTACCAAGCGCGCCTCCTCAACCGACTCGGCCCACCGCGACCCAGGTCCGCCGCGGCCGGCGAAGGGCGCGCGGCTGGGATGGTTGGGCCAGAGCAGGATGCTCGCGACCTCGTCGTCGATGAGCGTGGTCTGGAAGCGGAACGTGTAAGCGCGGCCGTTCACGATCGCGCTCTCGCTGCGCAGGCCCACGAGTCCGAGGCCGATGACCGTCCGAGGCTTTTCGCAAAACCGACACGTAAATCCCGGGAACCCGACACACAACTTCCAACGCGACATCTGGAGCGGGTGGCGGGAATCGGACCCGCGTTCCAAGTTTGGAAAACTTGTTTGTTACCACTACAACACACCCGCGAGCGTCAGCTGCTGCTACATCGCGCCGCGAGTATGTGCGAACGCAATGACAGTTCGAACAAACGATATCGCACTTCTCTAACTCTTCGAGCAGTCGCCGAAGGCTCACACGTCCGGCCATTTGAGGCACGCTCGTCAGTTTCTGAGATGAGTGCCGACGATCGAATTCCATTACGAACCACTCGAACGATCGATCGCAATCGAAGCAGGGGCTTTGACGAAAGGCGCGCCAGAGGTCTGAACGTCATCCTGTCCTCTCGCGCACGTAGCGCTGAGGAGCCATGCGTGCGAACGGCCGCTTGCCGAGTCATGCCCGCGAATTTCGAGACGAATTCCCGCACGATGTCGTTTACCCTTGTCGGTGTTGAGGGGTAAGGGACTCGCGCGCTGCATGGGCGCGGCGCTTGTCGCCGCAGTGGTCGCGACCGCGTGCAGCGGCGAGGCCACCCGCTTCCAGGCACCACCGTCGAGCGCGGCCTCGGCCGGACAGATCGCCGCCCCCACCCCCCAGCTCACCCCCGATCCGTCCGGCGCGTGCATCAACTGCTGGCCGCTGAACGGCAAGCCGCTCGATGGCGCGTCCGCGCAGAAGCGCCCGCTCCTTGTGAAGATCGACAACGTCCCCGCGGCTCGTCCGCACTATGGGATCACGCAGGCGGACATGGTCATCGAAGAGCTGGTCGAGGGATACGTCACGCGCCTCGCCGCGATCTACCAGTCGCAGGATCCCCAGACGATCGGCGGCGTGCGCTCGGCACGGCTCGCGGATCGCTCGCTCACCACGATGGTGAACGGCGCGCTCGTGTACTCAGGCACGTCGGACTTCGCGTGGTCGCAGATCAGCCAAGATGCCGCAGACGGCAGGTACGTCGAGCTGTCCGCGGACCACAGCGGCGGCTACTACCGCGTCGCGTTCCGGCAGGCGCCATACAACATGTTCACGAGCGCCAGCGGGCAGCGCGAGGCGCTGACCAAGCTGCAGAAGGCGACGGTCGCGGACGTGCCGAAGTGGGCCTTCCTCGCGGCCAGTGATCACGCCGCCACGATCGGCGGAATGTCCGGCGCGATCCCCGCCGCCGACATCACGATCCCCTACCGCGAGGACAGCAGCACCGTCGCGTACAAGTACGACCCAGCGACGAAGACCTACGCGCGCTGGCAGAACAGCGCGGGCAAGCCTGTGCGCGACGTGGATATGGCGAACAACGTCCCGGTCGCCGCGTCCACCGTCGTGATCGTGCAGACCGAGATCTGGGAGGTCGCGGAGATCGTCGATGCCGCCGGCTCGCACGCGCACGACATGCGACTCAACGGGACGGGCAAGGCGCTCGTGTTCCGCGACGGCCTTCGTCAGGAGGCCACATGGTCGCGGGCTGATGACAAGGCGCCCTTCGCGTTCACCAGTTCCGGCGGCGAGAAGATCCTTCTGAGCCAGGGCCAGACCTGGGTCCACATCATCCCGCCGGATTGGGTCGTCACCTCGAAGTAGCGGCGCGTCAGTAGCTGCGCGATAGGCTCGCGGAGTGATGTTCCCGGGTCGCGGTCAGCACATGGAGCCGCCGCAGGAGCGCCGCCAGCTCCGGCGCATCCCGCGCGTGCTGGCATCGTCGTTCCACCTCGTGTGGGAGGCCGCGCCGGGACGTTTCCTCGCATCCCTTGCGCCGCAAGCGGTGAGCGCCGTCGTCACGGGTTCGCAGCTCGTCGTGACGCGTGATCTCATCGCGGCCGTGCTCGCGACGCAGAGCGGCGGCAGCCTCGATCGCGTCACAGTCCTCCTCGCCCTGACCGTCGGACTGTCCATCGCCTCCAGCGTCGCGAATCTCGTACAGAACCAGCAGCAACAGATGCTCGGTGCGATCGTCGAGCGGCACACGAACTCGGTGCTCCTCGATCGCATCATCGCGATCGATCTGAAGCGCTTCGAGACACCGGACTTTCAGGATCTCCTGCGTCGCGCGCAGAACGCGATGGGCCGCATGCTGGGCGTGACCAGCGCGACGATCGGGCTCGTGCGGAGCATCTTCCTGATCATCGGCATCGCGGCGGCGCTGTACGTGCTGCAGCCGATCCTGCTTCTTCTCACGGTCATCGGCTTCATCCCGATGTGGCTCGCATCGCTCGCCTCGAGCCGGCAGATGTATCGCTGGTGGCGATCGATGACCCCGAACGAGCGCATGCGCGGCTACGTCTTCGGTCTGTTCACGCAGCGCGAGTACGCCAAGGAGATCCGTGCGTTCGGCCTCGCCGGCTATCTGCGCGCGCTTTACGAAAAGCTTTCGAACGAGCGCCTCGAGGAGCTGCGCAAGAACCTGCGGCAGCGCGCCAAGTACCAGGTGATGTCGAGCGCGGCATCGGCCGTCGTGACCGCGCTCACGTATGGGGCGCTCGCGTATCTCGTCATCGAACACAAGATCGGCGTGGCCGAGGCCGGTGCCGCGGTGGTCGCGAGCCAGCAGCTGAACGGCCAGCTCTCAGGCATCGTGCAGAACGCGACGCAACTGTACGAGGCGAGCCTCTTCCTCGAAGACTGGGACGAGTTCTCCGCGCTTTCGAAGAGCACGCACGCGATCCTCGGTCCGGCAACGCCGTTCCTCCGCATCGACGTGGAGCACGTCACGTTCCGCTATCCGCCGTCCGCCAACGACATCCCCCGACCTGCGCTGGACGACGTATCGCTCGAGATCAGAGCGGGCGAGGTCATCGCGCTCGTCGGAGAGAACGGATCGGGCAAGACCACCCTCGCGAAGGTGCTGTCGGGCCTGTACGCGCCGGACGGCGGACGCGTGCTCTGGGACGGCGTCGACGTCGCAACGCGCGATCCGGGCTGGATCTATCAGCGCGTGGCCGTGCTCTTCCAGGACTTCGCGCGCTTCATGCTCACCGCGCGAGAGAACATCGGCCTGGGCCGCGTTGAGCGGATCGCCGAGGAGGCCGCGATCATCGACGCTGCGCAGCGCGCCGGCGCCGACACGTTCGTCGAGCAATGGCCCGACCGCTACGGCACGATCCTCGGTCCGGTGTTCATGGGCGGCAAAGATGTCTCGATCGGTCAGTGGCAGCGGATCGCGCTCGCGCGCGCGTTCTTCCGCGACGCGCCGCTCGTCATCCTCGACGAGCCGACCGCCGCGCTCGACGCGCGGGCCGAGCACGACCTGTTCACGCGCATGCGCGAGCTGTTCCGCGAGCGCGCTGTGCTGCTCATCTCACATCGTTTCTCGAGCGTGCGCAGCGCCGACCGGATCTACGTCTTGCACGACGGCCGCATCGTCGAGCACGGCACGCATCAGGAGCTCATGCGTCTGGACGGCCGCTACGCCGAGCTGTTCACGCTGCAGGCGTCTGCGTACTTTCCTGAGCTCGCCAAGACTCCGGTGTCCTGACCCGCGGCAGGGGCGAGAAGACCAGGAACAGGATCGAGGCGGCCATGCCGGCCCAGCCCACAGCGATGGCGCCGCGGATCCCGATCTGATCGGCGATGAACGCGGCGGTGAGCGCGCCGATGGGATACGCGATGCCGTGCGAGAAGACCTCGAGCGTCGCGTTGACCCGGCCCAGGATGCGATCCGGAATGAGGCCCTGCAGAAGCGATCGTTCGGCGACACCCTCGATCGTTTGCATGCCATCGCCCAAGAGCTGTGGCAGAAAGACCATGAGCGTCGCGAGGAACAGCGGCCCCTGCGCGAGGGGCGTGAGCACGCCGATGAGCGACGCTCCCGCGGCCATCCAGATGATCGCCGGACCAAGGCCGAGTGCCCGCACCACGCGCTGCGCTAAGAACGAACCCATGAGCGCGCCCACACCGCCTGCGGAGATCACGACTCCGAGCAGGAACGGATCGAGATGGAGCTCTCGAAGCAGATAGATCGTGTACAGCACGCCGTAGAACGAGCCCGCGACGTGGGCGATGATCGATCGGAGCGCCATCGGGAACACGACTCGGTGGCGACGCACGGCACGCAGACCCTCGACGATCTCCTGGCGTATCCGCGTCTCTGTTTCGCGCGGCGGCCGCGGCGGCTCCGGCGTGCGGATCGACGCGAGCGAGATCGCTGAGACGACGAACGAGACCGCGTCGACCAGGATCGCGAACGGCGCGCTCACGATCTGGACGAGCGTGCCGGCGATGCTCGGACCGCCGATCTCGGCGATCGACGAGCTCGTCGCGAGCTTGCTGTTTCCCTCGACGACGCGCTCGAGGCCGATGAGCGACGGTACGTACGCGGGATACGCAGCGTCGAACAGCGCACCGAGCGCTGCCTCAACGAAGATGACGACGTAGAGCTGCGCCATGCCAAGCGAGCCGGTCGCGTACGCGAGCGGGATGGAGAAGAGCAGCACCGCGCGGATCACGTCGGACCAAATGAGCAGCGGGCGCCGTCGCAGCCGGTCGACCCAGGCGCCAGCGACAAGTCCGACGATCAGGACCGCAAGGCTCGCCGAAATCACGAGGTATGCGATCTCGAGCGGTCCGGCGTCCAGCACGAGCAGAGCAACAAGCGGCACGGCGGTCCGCGTAACAACGGATCCAAGCTCCGACACGGTCTGCCCAACCCACAATCTCAGGAAATCAGGGTGTTGCCACAGCGACAGCGTTGACACTTCGGCAGCAGCGTACCGAGCCTCCTGCCACGTCGCTCGGGCCGGCCGCGCCGACCGCTAGCCTGTCCACGACGTGGGTGACCTCGAGTTCTGGCTCATCGCGCGCATCACCGGGCTCACCGCGTTCGCGGTGCTCTCGCTCTCGGTCCTCTCCGGCGAAGCGCTTCGGACGTCGGTCCTCGACTTTCTCGCGAAGAACCGGGCGGTCCGCAAGCTGCACGACTTCACGACGCCGCTCTGGCTGCCGCTCGTGTTCGCGCACGTCATCGCGCTGGTTCTCGACAAGACCGCTCGCATCGAGCCGGTGAACGTCGTCGTGCCCTTCACCACCGACTACGGCCAGCTCCCGATCGGCCTTGGCACGATCGCGTTCGACATCGTCATGATCGTGACCGTCACCAGCTGGCTGCGATCGCGGATGAACAACACGCTGTGGATGTGGATCCACCGCACCAGCTACATCGGCTTCGTCGCGATCTTCTTCCACGCGGCACTGTCCGGCACCGATTTCGACGCGCCGCTCGTGTCCGCACTGGCGTGGTCGACGGCGGCGGGTCTCGCGATCCTCGGCGTCTCGCGCATCGTGTGGGGCAGACTTCCCGCGTGAAGCTCGGTGTCATCGTGTCGCCCGCCGCGGGCTACTCGTACGAGGAGATCCTCGGTCTCGCGCGCGAGACGGAGCGGAAGGGTCTCGAATCGTTCTGGGTGAGCGACCACTTCTTCGGTGGTGAGGGCTTCGCCGACCGCGATTGTCTCGAGGCCTGGACGCTGCTCGCGGCGCTCGCGCGCGACACGAAGACGGTGCGCCTGGGATGCCTGGTCACCGCCGCGCAGTACCGGAATCCAGCACTGCTCGCGAAGATCGTCGCGGGCGTCGACCAGATGTCGGGCGGGCGCGTCGAATTCGGGATCGGCGCCGGCTGGAAGGACAACGAGTACAAAGCCTACGGCTATGAGTTCGCCAGACCCGGCGAGCGCGTCACGCAGATGAACGAAGCGGTCCAGATCTGCCGCCTGCTCTGGACCGAGGAGCGCGCCACGTTCACGGGCAAGCACTACCGCGTCGAGAGCGCGGTCTGCGCGCCGAAGCCAAAGCAGCGGCCTCACCCGCCGATCTGGATCGGAGGCCGCGGGCCACGCGTGATGCGCTCGGCCGCGCGCTACGCCGATGGTTTCGATATCAGCCGCAGGAGCACCGACCCCGCGCCGATGGACGCCGCCGCGATCCGTGGCGTGAACGCCGAGCTCGACGAGATGTGCGCCGCGGTGAAGCGCGACCGGCCGCTGCTGCGCTCGCACTGGTCGTCGGTCACGCTCACCGATGACGGGAGCGTGGACGAGCTGAGGTCGCGCATCGCAGGCTTTACCCAGGCCGGACTCGATCGTTTCATCATCGCGTTCCCGCGCGAATCTGCGACCGAGATGATCAGGCGCATTCCCGTCTGACCCGTGAGAGACTTGA
>JANMWW010000187.1:0-3131 GCA_031394155.1 Chloroflexota bacterium
CACCGAGCGCGGTGAGGTCCGCGTCGAGCTGTCGCAGGCCGACCGCGCACTCGCGCCCATCGAGATCGCGGTGACGGACACAGGCATCGGCATTCGCCAGGAAGATCAAGCCAAGCTCTTCACGGCCTTCACTCGCCTCGACCAGGCCCACGGGCGGCCGGAGGGAACCGGCTTGGGCCTGCACCTCAGCCAAAAGCTCGCGGAGCTCCTGGGCGGCAGGATCACTCTCGAAAGCCGTGAAGGAGTCGGCAGCACCTTCACCCTCATCCTCGGCGACGCCCCGGCGAGCCGATGAACGCCCGGGTGCTGGTGATCGAGGACGACCCCATCAGCCTGCGGCTCATGAGCTACCTCCTGCGCTCCGTCGGATGCCTGACGCTCACGGCGACCGATGGCGAGGCCGGCCTGCGGGTCGCCAGCGCCGAGCGGCCGGACTTGGTCCTCTGCGACATCCACCTCCCGAAGGTCGACGGCTTCGGCGTGGTCGCCGCGATCACGACCGACCCCGAGCTCCGAAGCACTCCCGTCGTCGCGGTCACCGCGCTAGCGATGGTCGGCGATCGTGAGCGGATCCTCCGGGCGGGCTTCAGCGGTTACGTGAGCAAGCCGATCGAGCCGATGCGGTTCATCGAGCAGATCGAAACGTTCCTCTCCCCGAGGTCGTCGGCCAAGACCGCCGCCACGCCCGATTCGTCATCGTGACCGGCAAGTCCATCGCGACGGAGCACGAGTCGGCCTCCGCCTATCTCCGAAGGCTGGCGCACGACCTGCGATCGCCGCTGAGCGCGCTGCTGAGCTACTCCGCGTTGCTCAGCGAGGGCGCGCTCGGGCCCGTCAACGACGCGCAGCGTGCCGCGCTGGACGACATGGTGGTGAGCGCGCGGGAGTTGGCCGCGATCGTCGCGGCGATCGGTCCAGGGTCTTCACGCGGACGTCCGAAACGCCGCGCCCGCCGACCCACTAGCAACCCGCCTGATGGTGGATAGTTCAGACCGCGCAGCACTTGAGCCTCAGCACGCTCCGCAAACAAGCTACTGCGCATGAGCCCGCGCTAGTTCCGCTAACCGACGCGGCGCATCGTGATATTCGTCGCGTTCATCGCTTCTGCGAGCATCGCGTCGTCTTCATGGCGCATTCCCGCGTCTGCGAGCTCGCGCCGCAGGGCGGGGTGGTAGCCGGCTTCAGTGGGCGACGCCCAGCGGATGGCCGAGCCGTCCTCGGCGCGCGCATGACCCCGCGCCTTCGCGCCGAACAGGTGCACCAACGCCTTGAAGTCTTGCGTGCGCTCGTCGACCTCGTAGGTCGCGACGCTCCGGATGTCGTCGAGCTCGCAGCCCGTTTCTTCACGCATCTCGCGGCGCAATCCGTCCTCGATGGACTCGCCCGCATCGACACCCCCGCCGGGGAGCAACCATGCGCCCGCGTAGGGCCCGCCGATCTGCTTCACGAGGAGCACGCGTCCTGAGTCGTCCGAGCACGCGACGATCGCGGTGAGCCGGCGCGGACTCGCGGTCACGCGAGGGCTAGGTCTTCTTCGGTGTCGGTGTCGGTGTCGGGACGGGGGTCTTCGTGGGCACGATGGTCGGCGGCACCGTGAAGAACGGAAGGGTGGGGCTCGGCCGCGGTGACGCGGTTGGTGACGGGCTCGGCGACGGCGACGGGCACGGCTGCGAGCCGAGGACGTTCCACGCATACCGCCCATAGGTGTGCCGGCCAGCATTCGCATCGGCGACCCACTTGTCCGTGTAGCGGGTCCACGACGCGGGCGCGCTCTCCTTCAACTGCAGCGCGACCGAGCGAGTCCCGTCGGACGTGACGCAGCCCTGCACGAACCAATCGTCCTGGCGCGCGGGTGTCTTTCCCTTGACGAAGTTCTCAG
Organism: Chloroflexota bacterium; assembly: GCA_031394155.1. Lineage (GTDB taxonomy): Bacteria > Chloroflexota > Limnocylindria > P2-11E > P2-11E > CF-39. Next base: position 1,880 of record JANMWW010000187.1, read on the forward strand.
GCATGGAGAACGGCGAGAGCGACGATGGGAGCAGGCCGGAGCCGTAGCCGCCGAACGCGCCGGGCGCCGAGACGACGTTCATCGTGACGATATCCGCGGGGCGATCCCAGTCGGCGGCGGGCGTATCCGAGAGCGCTTCCTTCATGTAGTCGCGCCACAGCTGCCCTGGACCCATCGCGCTGTTGAAGTTGACTGCCGACATCTCGCTGTTGTTGCTGTTGCCCATCCACACACCCGTCACGAGGCTGGGCACGTATCCGACGCTGTAGACATCGCGCAGGTTGTCCGTCGTGCCGGTCTTCAGCGCCGCGACGCGGCCGATGTTCGTCCATTGGCCGAAGATGAAGTCCTTCGCCGGGTTGGTCGTGTCCTTCAGGATGTCGGTCATCAGCCACGCGATCGCTTGGTCGAGCACGCGCTTCTGCTCGTAGTCCTTGTGCTCCCACACGACCTTGCCGCGCGGGTCCTCGACCCGCAGGACGTACGACGGCGTCACGCGAACGCCCATGTTCGCGAGCACGCCGTAGGCGCTGGCCATATCCACGAGGTGCACTTCCTTCGCGCCGAGCGTCAGCGACAAGCCGATCGTCGTCGGGTCGATCACCGTGGTGATCCCCATGTCCTTTGCCGTCTGGATCGTGTCTTCGATCCCGCTGTACTGCGACAGGAACTTCACGGCCGGCACGTTGCGCGATTCGCGGATCGCCTGGCGCATCGTCACCGGCCCGTGGTACTGGAGGTCGGCGTTCTGCGGGCAATAACCGCAGCTGTTCGGCCCCAGGTTGCTCGGGTCGGCCCTGCCAGTGAAGTCAGTGCGCGCATCGACGACGACCGTCGCCGCGGTGGCGCCCTTCTTCATTGCGGTGAGGTAGTTGAAGACCTTGAATGACGAACCCGGTTGGCGGAGGCCGATCCCGGCCACGTCGAACTGTCCCTGCACCTTCGGATCGTCGCGGTTGTAGTAGTCGACGGAGCCGACGTACGCCAGGACCTCGCCATTTCGCGGGTCGATGCTCACCAGAGCCGCGTTCCACACGTTGACGTTATGCAACGAGCCGACCCATTCGCGGACCTGCCGCTCGGCGATCTCCTGCTTCTTGGGGTCGAGCGAGGTGATGATCTTGAAGCCGCCGCGATCGATGGCCGCGTCGGTACCCAGGATCTGCTGCAGCTGCTGGCGCACCTGAAAGACGAAATGCGGAGCCTTGATCTGAGTGATCTGAGCACCTGAGACGGTGATCGGCTCGACGTC
>JANMWW010000278.1:0-11324 GCA_031394155.1 Chloroflexota bacterium
AAGCTCCGTACCTATGAGTCCGGAGAGGAGCCGGTCGGGCAGGCGTGGGGCCGCTATCCGACGCATTTCTACATTTTCGCCCTGCTCTTTGTGGTGTTCGACGTTGAAGTGATCTTCCTCTTCCCGTGGGCCGTCCTGTTCCGCGAGCTCGGTTGGTTCGGGCTGGGGGAGATGATCGTGTTCATCGGCATCCTGGTCGTCGGCCTCTTTTACGCCTGGAAAAAGAAGGCACTGAATTGGTACTGAGCGCCCCAAAGACGACGCCCGAGCTGCGGGCGGCGAGCACGGCGCTCGCCGGGCGGCTCGGAGGCCAGGCCAAGGTGAGTCTTCTCCACGACATGCTCGTCATCGACGTCCAGCGCGAGCATCTCGTCGATGTCGCGCGCATCATCCGCGACGAGATGCCCACCGCGTGCGAGCTCTACGCGGCGAACGCGGGCGTCGACACCGGCGCGGAGCTGCGCAGCGTCACGTTCGTCCGCGGGACCGCGACACACATGTTCGTGATGCTGCGGACGACCTGCACCGAGATGGATCCGCACATCCCGTCACTCGTGTCTGTATGGGCGGGCGCGAACTGGCCCGAGCGCGAGACCTACGACATGTTCGGCATCGAGTTCGATGGACATCCCGACCTGCGCCGCATCTTCCTCGAAGAGTCATTCCCCGGCCATCCACTTCGAAAGTCGTTCCTCCCGCCGCGTAGCGACGCGCGGGGAGGCTGAGCATGGCGCCAGGCCCATTCGGCCTCGACCCAGCGATCTGGGTATTCCTCCGGCTGGTCATCGCGATCGCGCTCGCGGTGGGGCTCGTCTTCAACGGCGCGCTCGCGCAGATCTACATGGAACGCAAGATCCAGGCGATCATCCAAGACCGCACTGGTCCTATACACACCGGACCGTGGGGCCTGCTCCAGACGTTGGCCGACGCGATCAAGCTCCTCGGCAAAGAGGACATCCGCGCGAAGCTCACGGATCGCTGGTTCTTCCTCGCCGCGCCCGCGATCGTGTTCGCACCGATGCTCGCTTCGTTCGTCGTGATCCCGTTCGCGCCGGGCGTCGTCGGCGCGGACCTGAACATCGGCCTGCTCTACCTCACGACGCTGGGATCGATGACGGTGCTGGGGATCGTCATCGCCGGCTGGGCGTCGAACAACAAGTACTCGCTCATCGGCGGCCTGCGGTCTGCGGGCCAGCTCATCTCGTACGAGGTGCCGCAGATCCTGTCGCTGGTCACGGTCGTCCTGGTGGTCGGCTCGCTCTCGCTGACCAAGATCGTGGACAGTCAGCAGGGGATCTTCATCAACCTGCTGATCGTGCCGCTCGCGTTCGCCACGTACTTCATCGCTGGCCTGGCGGAGACGAACCGCGTGCCGTTCGACCTGCCGGAAGCGGAGTCGGAGCTCGTTGCGGGATTCCTCACGGAGTACTCGGGCATGCGCTGGGGCCTGTTCTTTGTGGCTGAGTACGGCGAGGTCACCGTCGTCTCGGCCATCCTGACCACGCTGTGGCTCGGAGGTTGGCACGGGCCGGGCGTCGATGTGCATCCGCTGATCGGTCCGGTCCTCGGCGTGCTCTGGTTCACGCTGAAGACCTACTTCTTCGTCGTCGTGTTCATGTGGATCCGCGCGACGCTGCCGCGCTTCCGCGTCGATCAGCTGATGTCGTTCTGCTGGAAAATGCTCATCCCGCTGACGCTGCTGAACCTGCTCGTCACCGCGACGCTGCTCCTCGCGTTCCCCACGAGCGTGGTGCCCGTCGCGATCGCCAACTGGGCCATGCTCGTCGGCTTCGTCTTCACCGTGCCCTACCTGCAGAAAAAACGGCTCCGGTCGTTACGCGCACGGTTGGCCTCGCGGGCAGCAGCATGACGTTCGGCGTCATCGAGACCGTCTTCTTCGCGCTGCTCACCATGGGCATCGTCGGTGCGGCGGTGGGCGTGGTCTTCCTGAAACGGATCACCGGCGCCGCCCTGCTCATGGCGTTCACCTTCCTCTGCATGGCCGGCATGTTCGTGCTGCTCGGCGCGGAGACGATCGCCGCGTTCCAGGTGCTCATCTACGTCGGCGCCATAACCGTACTGATCCTCTACGGAGTGATGTTCACTCCGCAGACCGATCGCGCGTATTCGCTGTTCTTCCAGAAGCAGACGCCCATCGCGGGCCTGTTCGTTTTGCCGATCGCGATCTTCGTCGCGCTCTTCGCGTTCACGTTCCGCGACAGTCCGGCGCCGAGCGGCAAGGGCGGCGATCTGGTGCCGCTCGCGACGAGCGTTTTCCGCGACTTCGCGTTCCCCTTCGAGATCGCATCGGTCCTGCTCCTTGCTGCGATGATCGGCGCGATCGTCCTCGTGAAACGGGAAGAAGATTGACTGAGCGAGGAGCGGCTCTGCCGCGACGAGTGAGTCCACCAGCCTTGAGCCTGTCTCTGGCCGCAGGCCAGAGATTGAGGAGGAGGACTAGGTCATGGTGAGCACGATCCCGATCGGGGCGTTCATCGCCGTCTCGGCGGTCCTCTTCTTCATCGGCGTGACCGGTGTGCTCATCCGACGCAACGCGGTGGTGATCCTGATGTGTGTCGAGCTGATGCTGAACGCCACGAACCTGGCGCTCGTGGCTTTCTCGCGACGCGCCGGCCTGGCCGACGAGCGCGGGAGCGTCTTCGTCGTGTTCGTGTTCGTCGTCGCGGCCGCCGAGGTCGCTGTTGGTCTCGCGATCGTTCTCTCCGTCTACCGCAACCGCCCGACCGTTGACGTGGACGAAGTCCACGCGATGAAGGGATGAGCTTCCGATGAGGAGCAGGTCGTGATCCAGAACGTCTGGCTCATCCCGGCTTTTCCGCTCGCGGCGTTCCTGATCAACGGCCTGTTCGGTCGACGCTGGCTCAAGCACGCGACCGGGTGGATCGCGGTCGCGGCGGTCGCCGCGTCGGCGCTGCTCTCGATCGGCGTGTTCCTCGAGGTCCTCCGCGGCGCCGAGCACACTACGGTGAAGCTCTACGAGTGGATCGGCGTCGGCGACTTCCACGTGAACATCGCGGCGTTCATCGATCCGCTGTCGAGCACGATGCTCATGGTCGTCACGGTCGTCGGGACGCTCATCTTCATCTACTCGAACGGCTACATGGAGCACGACCACGGCTTCCCCCGTTTCTTCGCGTGGATGTGCCTGTTCGTCTTCGCGATGCTCATCCTGGTCATGGCCGACAACTACCTGCTCATGTTCGTCGGGTGGGAGGGCGTCGGTCTCTGCTCGTATCTGCTGATCGGCTTCTGGTTCGAGCGTCACGAGCCCGTGGTCGCCGCCAAGAAGGCCTTCGTGATGAACCGGATCGGTGACTGGGGCTACACGATCGGCATGATCACGATCTTCCTCGTCTTCGGCTCGCTCACCTACACCGACGTGTTCGCGCGCGTCGACATCGCCACGCAGGCGAATCTCACGCTCATCTGCCTCGCGCTGTTCGTCGGCGCGACGGGCAAATCGGCGCAGCTGCCCTTGTACTCGTGGCTGCCGGACGCGATGGAGGGCCCGACGCCGGTGTCCGCGCTCATCCACGCCGCGACGATGGTGACCGCGGGCGTGTACCTGGTGGCGCGCTCGATGCCGCTCTTCGAGCTCGCCGGCCCGTCGCTGCAGGTGGTCGGCACGGTCGGCGCGATCACCGCGATCTTCGCCGCGACCATCGCCCTGGTCCAAACGGACATCAAGCGGGTCATGGCCTACTCGACCGTGAGCCAGCTCGGCTACATGTTCCTCGCGCTCGGTGTGGGCGCGCCCGTCGCCGCGATCTTTCACCTGGTCACGCACGCGTTCTTCAAGGCACTGCTGTTCCTTGGCTCGGGCTCGGTCATCCACGGCATGCAGAACGAGCAGGACATGCGCAAGATGGGCGGGCTGCGCCGCAAGATGCCGGTGACGTTCTGGACCATGCTCATCGCCGGCGGCGCGCTCGCGGCGCTCCCGCCACTCGCTGGCGTCTGGTCAAAGGATGAGATCGTCGGCGCGGCGTTCCTGAACGGGCACACCGTGCTGTGGGCGATCGGCATCATCACCGCCGTCCTCACCGCGTTCTACGTGACCCGCGCGCTCTGGATGACGTTCTTCGGCGAGCCGCGCGATCACCACCTCTACGACCACGCGCACGAGTCGCCTGCGGCGATGACGCTCCCGCTCATGGCGCTGGCGGTCGGCAGCGCGGTGCTCGGCCTCGTCATCGGCTTCCCGCCGGAGCTGGGCTTCATCCACACGTACCTGAATCCGGTCTTCGAGCGCTGCGTTCCGTTCCAGGGTGGCCTCGGACCCCTGTTCGACACGTGCGCGCACGAGCAGCCGATCTGGGAGGTCGTCATCAGCCTCGCGGCCGTGTCGGTCGTCGCGGGTCTCGTCGGCATCGCGATCGGACTCTCGATGTATGTCCGGCACCGTCCCGACCCGGCCGCGGTCACGCGCGCCTCTGGTCCGATCTACCGGCTGCTCGTGAACAAGTACTACATCGATGAGCTGTACGACCACCGCTTCGTCGACTTGATGCGCGCCTTCTTCGGAGCCCTCTGGGCGTTCGACGTCCACATCATCGACGGCATCGCGAACGGCATCGGACGCGTTGCAGCCATCGGCGGCAGCGGCGCGCGGCGGCTGCAGACCGGCGTCGTGGGGAATTACGCGCTCACGATCGTGGTCGGCCTCCTCGTCATGATCGTCGCGTACGGCGGCTTCGCGGCCGGGGTCTTCAGGCGATGACCGTCGACCACGTGCTCACGCTGCTCCTCGTCGTGCCCGCGGTCGGGATCATCCCGGTGATCCTCTTCCGCAGCGATGTGCGCGCGGTGAAGCAGGTCGCGATCATCGTCACCTTCGTCGAGCTGCTGCTCTCGCTCGTGATGCTGAAGCAGTTCGCGGTCGGCGTGGCCGACTTCCAGCTCGTCGAGAAGGCCGAGTGGCTGCCGAGCCTCGGGATCCGCTACTTCGTCGGCGTCGATGGCATCAGCGTGCTGCTCATCCCGATGACCACCCTGCTGACGTTCATCTCGGTCCTGTACTCGACCGGCGGGGCGATCAAGGAGCGTTTGGCCGAGTTCATGGTCGCGTTCCTTCTTCTGGAGATCGGAATGGTCGGCGTCTTCGTCTCGCTCGATCTGTTCCTCTTCTACATCATGTTCGAGCTGATGCTCGTGCCGATGTATCTGATCATCGGTATCTGGGGCGGGCCGCGCCGCATCTACGCCACGCTGAAGTTCGTCATCTTCACGCTCGCCGGATCGCTGCTCATGCTCGTGGGCATCGTCGCGGTCTGGCTCCAATCCGGTCCCGATGGATCGCGAACGCTCTCGTTGCCCGACCTGCTGCAGATCCGCGGCACGTTCTCGAACGACTTCCAGTTCTGGGTCTTCCTCGCGTTCGCCCTCGCGTTCGCGATCAAGCTGCCGATGTTCCCGTTCCACACCTGGCTCCCGGACGCGCACGTCGAGGCGCCGACTGCGGGCTCGATCATCCTCGCCGGCGTCATGCTGAAGGCCGGCGGCTACGGCTTCCTGCGCTTCGCGCTGCCGCTGTTCCCGAACGGGACGCAGATCTGGCTGCCGGTGATCATCGTCCTGTCGGTCATCGCGATCCTGTACGGCGGTGCTGTGTCCGTCGTGCAGAAGGACCTCAAGAAGCTCGTCGCGTACTCGTCGGTCGCGCACATGGGATTCGTCACGCTCGGCATCTTCGTGTTGAACATCCAGGGCGCCATGGGCGCGGTGCTGCAGATGCTCAACCACGGGTTCGTGACCGGAGCGCTCTTCCTCTTCGTCGGTATCCAGTACGAGAAGACGCACCGCCGACTCATCGCGGATCTTGGCGGCCTCGCGAATCGCTGGCCGCTCTACACGACCTTCTTCGGCGTCTTCATGCTCGCCTCGATCGGCCTCCCCGGCCTCAACGGGTTCGTGGGCGAGTTCCTCGTGCTGCTCGGCACCTTCGAGTTCAGCGGCGGTCCGCTCGGTGGGCTGTTCTGGGGCCCGCTCGCTGCCATCGGCGTGATCCTCGCGGCGGTCTATCTCCTGTGGATGTTCCAGCGCGTGATGTACGGACCGGTGCGTGACGCGTACAAGGGGCTGCCCGACATGAGTCGCCTCGAGGTCGCATGCGCGGTCCCGCTCCTCGTGCTGACCGTGGCGCTCGGCGTCTTCCCCCAGGTCGCGATCGCGTACATCCAGCCGAGCCTCGACCGCGTCCTGCGGCTCGCGCTCGACCCGGGCTTCCAGCTGGCCCTCAAGTGACCGACCTGCTGACGACGCTCTCTCCGATCATCCCCGAGCTGCTCGTCGCGATCACCGCGATGACTGTCCTCGTCGCCGACGCCCTCATCTCGCGCCGCACCGCCCGCAACTGGCTCCCGCTCCTCACGGTCGCCGGCCTGCTCGCGGCAGCGTGGGCCACGGCAGCCGGCCCAGATGCGCTTGCCGCGCGGCCGAGCACGCAGGACGCGAGGGCGGTCGGTCTGTATTTCGGCGGATTCGTCCAGATCGACACCTTCACGAACTTCTTCCGGATCGTGTTCCTCACGCTCGCGGCATTCGGGACGCTCGTGTCCCCTGCGTATCTTGTCCGCAAACGGATCCCGCAGGGCGAGTTCTACGCCACGATGCTCTTCTCGACGCTCGGCGCGATGACGATCGCGCTCGCGACGGACCTCATCACGCTGTTCGTCGGCATCGAGCTGATGACGATCCCGGTGTACGTGCTCGCGGGCATCCAGCGCCGCGATCCCTACGCCAACGAGGCAGCGCTGAAATACTTCCTGCTCGGCGCGTTCAGCTCCGCCTTACTGCTCTACGGCTTCGCGTGGCTGTTCGGCATCACCGGCGCGACACGTTTCGTGGACATCACCGCGGCGCTCACGAGCACCGGCCTCGCGAACGGCCCGACGATCATCGCGCTGGCGCTGATCACCGTCGGCCTCGCGTTCAAGGCCGCGGTCGTGCCGTTCCACCAGTGGACGCCCGACGCCTACGACGGCGCCCCCACGCCAGCGTCGGCGTTCATGTCGGTCGCGCCAAAGGCCGCCGCGTTCGCCGCGATCCTGCGGGTGATGGTCTCGGCCCTCGGCCCGCTCGCCGTCGACTGGGCCTCGGTCTTCGCGGTGCTCGCGGCGATCACGATGACCGGCGGCAACATCGTCGCGCTGGCGCAGACGAACGTGAAGCGCATGCTCGCGTACTCGAGCATTGCGCACACCGGCTACATCCTCGCGGCCGTCGCCGCGGTGCGCGCCGGCCCCTCGGCCGGTGGCGCCGTCCTCTTTTACCTCTTCGCCTACGGCCTCATGAACCTCGGCGCGTTCGCATGCCTCCTGTACATCGAGCTCGAGGGCACGCGCGGCGCCACGCTCGACGAGCTGAACGGATTCGCGAAGCGGCACGGCCTGGGCGCGCTCGTGTTCGCGGTCTTCCTGATCTCGCTCACCGGGATCCCGCCGACGGTCGGCTTCGTCGCGAAATTTCTCGTGATCCAGCCGGTGCTCGACGCGGGCTACGCCTGGCTCGCCGTGATCCTCGCGCTCAACGCCGTCCTCGCAGCCTTCTACTACCTGCGCGTGGTCGTGCGGATGTACATGTACGACGCCGACGCGGCCGCGCCGGCGCTGTTCCCATCGCGACTGCTGTCCGTCTCGCTGGCGGTCGCCGCCATCGCGGTCGTGGTCCTGGGGATCCTGCCGAACTCGTTGTATCAGTGGGCCCTCGACGCCGCCGCGCCGATCTTCCCCGCGCTGACCGTCCGCTAAATACCCCGGGCGTCGACAAGTCCCGCGCGAATCTCTTTCACCTGAACCAGGACGTCTGGGAATGACGCGATCGCGCTAGACGCTCGACGGCAAGAGGCGCTCACCGAGCACGCCACCGATCAGGCCCAGCACCGCGGCGGCGCCGAGCAGCGGCAGCAGCCCAGGAACAGACATGTCGATGAGCGGGCCGAACGACGAGATCGGCGGAGTGGCCGGCGCAAAGTACTGATGCAGCCGGGTTGCGATGATGCTGCCGACGAAGAGCGAGAACAGCAGAGCCAGTGGCGAAGCGAGCACGCCGAGACGTCCGGCGATCAGACCCGCGCAGAACAGGATCGCGGTGGGCACACCCAGCAGGATCGCCGGCGGCACGGGGAGTGGTTCGGTGAGCGCCCACCAGAACGCGAGCCCGACGGTCGTCGCGATGATCGACGCCACCATGCGCGTGCGCATTAGCGGCGGCGCGTCTGTCGTGTCTGGGGTATCAGACGTCGTCGCAGCCGCCCACCGGCCGCGCCCGCGAGCGCGCCGAGCACGACGTACGGGATCACGGCAAGCAGCAGGCGGGACTGCCAGCCGATGAGATCGAGCGGGCTCATGCCGGTCGCCGCGGGTCCGAAGAACGAGACCACGCTGTACAGCACCGCACCGAGCAGCGTGGAGAGCGCGCCGGCGAGCGCCGGCCGCCGGCCCGCGAACCATCCGGCGCCGAGCGACGCGAACAGGATGTAGCCCACCGCGAGGAGCGCGGTCGTACCTATCCACGTACCGACCTGGAGATACACGACCAACTGCAGCGCCGCCGCCACGATGACCGCGAGAGCGAAACGCAACTGGCGCCTAGCTCACCTTGGCCAGGCCGTGATCCGCGCGGTTGAGCGGCTCGACCGTTCCGTCATCGCCGATCATCGCGACGTCCTCGATGCGTACGCCGAATCGGCCCGGCAGATAGATGCCCGGCTCGATCGAGAACGCCATGCCCGGCTCGAGACGTTCGCGATTGCCGGTCACGAGGTAGGGATGCTCGTGGCCGTCGAGGCCGATGCCGTGTCCGGTCCGATGGATGAAGAACTTTCCGTAACCCGCGCCGTCGATCACTGTGCGCGACGCCGCGTCGACGGACTCGGCGCTCGCGCCGCTCTTCGCGGCGGCGTAGCCGGCTTCCTGCGCGCGACGCACCGCGTCGTGCACCTTCACCGTTTCCGCATCCGGCTTGCCGAGGTGCACCGTCCGCGTGATGTCCGAGCAGTACCACTCGCGGGTCCCGCCGAAGTCGAGCACGACCGTGTCGCCGGATGCGATGGGTCGTTCGCCCGTCTCGTGATGCGGCGACGCCCCGTTCGGTCCCGACGCGACGATCGTGAAGGTCACCTCGTCGTGGCCTTCTTCTCGCAGCAGCGCCGCGAGCTCAGCACCGATCTCACGCTCACGCTTCCCGGCGAACTCGTGCGTCAGCATCTTCGCGTACGCGCGGTCCGCTGACGCGGACACGGCGCGCAGCGCCTCGCGCTCGAAGGCGTCCTTGCGCATGCGCAGCTCCCGCGTGACCGTCGACGCCAGGACGAACCCACGGCCAGCGAGTGCTGTCTGCAATCGGAGCGTGAACAGCGCCCACATCTGATCGGCCACGGCGACATCCCCCGCGCCGGAAACCATCGACGCGACGATGGCGTAGGGATCGTCGGTCTCCTCCCAGGTGCGCTGAGGGAGGTCGGGCGCCGCGTGGTGGGCGCGAGTCGACTCGAGGTTGGGCACGACGAGGGTCGCGGCTCCGTCGGCGGCGAGCACGAGGCAGGTCAGGCGCTCGCTCCCGAAGATGCGGTAGCCAGAGAGGTAGGCGAGGTCGGAGCCCGGAGACAACAGCAGCGCGGCGATCCCGCGCTCCTGGAGCAGCGTGCTGGCACGTTTTCGTCGCGCGGCGACGGCCGCTCGGTCGGCAGGCATTGTGCTTCGAGAATAGCCATGTCCCGCTTCATCACCGTGACCGGCATCGCGGCTGTCCTGCTGGGCGCCGCGCTGCTGCTCGCCTCGGCCGCGCCGGCTCCGGTCGCGCCGGCCACATCAGCTGCATCGTTCGCCGTTCCGTCCCCACGTGCGACCGCGTCGGCTCAAGCGAATTCGTCGAGCGCGACCGCGGTGCCATCGGCCACACCGCTGCCGCCGATCCCGCCCGGGTATCGCGTGCAGATCCCGCGCCTGTCGATCGATCTGGCGATCCTCGAAGGCGACATCGATCGCGACACCGTGGCGCTGCAGACGCCGGAGAACTACGCGTTCCATCTGCCGGGCACGGCGATCCCCGGCACCGGCGCGAACAGCTATCTCTACGCGCATGCGCGAAGAGGGATGTTCCTGTCGTTGTGGAATGCGCAGGTCGGCGATGTCGTGTGGATCAGCACTCCTGATGGCCGGGCGCTCCGCTACGTCGTGAGCGAGATCCATGCGCGCGTTCCACCGGGTGACGTTTCGCTCGCCACGCCCTCCGTCCCGGATAGGCTGACTCTCCAGACCTCCACCGGACCAAACCCGGGTGATCCCCGCTTCGTCGTCGTCGCGTTCCCGGGCTGACGCTCCGTCATTTTCGCAGCGCAGGAGGCTTCACAGAGCAAGCGAGCGCTTCCCACGCACGACATGTCGTTGAGGTAACGACATGTCAACGACGCCGACACATGCTGGAGCCCAACGTGCATCCCCTCTGGCCTCGTGGGCGGGTCGGCGAGATTTCGTGCGAGCGTGCAGCCGCTGGTCAGGGACGCGGCGCTTCGCGGCGCGTCCATCAACGAGCTGACGAAATCGCTGCGCGCGCTCCATGGTCATGCGTACCGGCGCGCCGACATGCTCGCCGACCTACGCGCGCATCGGAATCCAGGGACCGAGCCGGCTCCGGAGGTCGGCGCCATGACCGGGGTGCTGAACACCGCGGTCGCCATCGGCCAGGCGGTCCCGCGATATCTCGACTTCCGCCGAACGATCGCGCGCGCCGGCGTCGCGGTCTTCGCCATCACGTTGCTCATGCCGACGGTGCTCTCGACCGCAACGCGTTCGACGCACGACGCGTTCGATGTGCTCATCGCCGACGCGAACCAGACGCGCACCGTGAACGCGGCGATCATCGACGTCTCGCTGCCGAATCAGGTCGCAGGCGCGCCGCGCCGTCTCGCGACGCCCGAGCCCACACCAGCGCCGACCACCGAGCCAACGCCAGCACCGAGGCCAGCCCCGCCCGTACCGCAGGTGGCCGTGCGCGGCGGCGCGGGAGTACTCATCACCGCCTCGTGGTACGGGCCAGGCTTCTTCGAGAACCGGCTCCCGTGCTGGCCGTGGCTGCAGGCCAACGGACTTCCGATCCAGTTCTTGCCCGACACCTGGGGCGTCGCGCACAAGACGCTGCCCTGCGGGACGATGCTGATCCTCACGCACGGTCCGAACACGATCACCGTGCCGGTGGTCGACCGCGGTCCGTACATCGCCGGCCGCGAGATCGATATGTCGCCACGGATCAAAGCCGCGCTCGGCTGCACCGATCTCTGCACGGTCCTGATGCAGATCAAGTAG
>JANMWW010000291.1:0-6243 GCA_031394155.1 Chloroflexota bacterium
TGAGGTACAGTTTCGCCCTCTTGGCCATGCAAAGCGCCGACAGGCATGCGTCTGACCAAGGCAAAGTGGGCAGCGGCATTCGATGTTCTCTACGTTGAGAACTCGGGCGGCGCGTTGGCTCCTAACGGTCTGGGGGCAAGCGCCTGCGGCCTTCGTTCTCATGGGCGGGCTGGTGGGAGGCCTCGCGTGGGGCATGAATGCCCGGCTCTGGATGCGGTTTATCACCACGAACCCGGAGTTCACCTGGAGCGGGACGCTCTTCATTGTCATTGGGTTCGGCATCGCCGGGTTGGCTCAGTCCGGAGCCTATCTGGGGCGGCGGGCCAACCTGACAAGGCCGGCGCTGACGGTGCTGCGAGTCGTTGCGGTTATCGCCCTGCTTCCGCTCGGCGGTGCCGCGGGAGCCAGCATGTTCCCCACGATCATCCTCGCGGCACTGGCGCTCACCCACCAGAGCTGGCCGCGCTGGCTCAAGGGCGTCGTCGGCGCATTTGCTCTCCTCCTGACGTTTGTCACCGCTCGCTCGATCTTTAACGACCTATCCCCGGAGCGCGGGGTCGTCGGTGTCATCTGGTTCCTCACGGTCTACGCCGTGATCATCTGGGCGGCCCGGTTCTCCCTCGGTCCACAACTCGACGGCTGGCGAGCATCCATGCCGGTCCGCGTTCTGGGCGCCCTCGCGCTGGCCCCGCTGATCCTGCTCGGGACGCAGATCGCCATCGAATTGTGGAACGAGTAGCGGATTCGCCGACGGCTGAGCTACGGGAGCCCATTGCAAGCTGGTTCGAACGTCTGTCATCAGGGCTCTCGCCTTCTCATTCTTGACCGGCGAGAATCGCAAGGAAGCCCACGCCGTCCTAGCTCAATTGGCAGAGCAGTGGTTTTGTAAACCACCGGTTCCGGGTTCGAGACCCGGGGACGGCTCAGACCGAGACCCGCGCAAATTCACAACGCCAAGAGCTCCGACAGAACTCGCCCTTTCCGGGCGTGCTTCCGGAGGAGGAGCGGCGTCGGGTCCTCGACTCCTTCTCGGACTACTGGCGCCGTTCCGCCGCGTGAAGCGCGGAACCGCGCGTACCGCCGAGCGGGCTCGGCGCAACGCGGTCACAGGGTCATCTCGATATCGTTTGCGTATGGATGTGATCGATCAGCTCATCGCAAACAATGTTGCCTTCACTGCGCGCCACGGCCGACGCCATGTCGATATCCGCCCGTCGCGGCGGCTTGCGATCGTCGCCTGTATGGACTCGCGACTAGATATCTTCGCCGCGCTTGGGCTGAAGGAAGGTGAGGCGCACATCCTGCGGAATGCGGGCGGCGCAGTGACCGACGACGTGGTCCGGTCCCTCGCGATATCGCAGCGTCGCCTCGGCACGACCGCGATCATGCTGGTCCATCACACCGACTGCGGCATGCAGAAGGTCACCGACGACGGATTCCGTGCGGAACTCCAAGAAGCCGTCGGAATGGCGCCCTCGTTCGCAATCGAGTCATTCACGGACGTGGATGCGGACGTTCGCCAATCCATAATGCGGGTCCGCCGATCAGTCTTTGTCGCATACCGCGATGGCGTACGCGGCTTCGTGTATGACGCGGACACGGGCCTCCTACGCGAAGTGCACAACAGCGCGCTGCCGTAAACGACCGCGACCGCGCTCAGTTGAAAGCGTCACGGGCCGTGCGATGCTGACTCACCTGAGTGGATGGATGGTCTCCAGCATCGAAACAATGTTCGACCGCTGGCAGCGGCGCGCCGTCGCGGCGGTGTGCTTTGGCGGGGTCGCGCTCTCGCGCGCTGTGGGGCGCGACCCTCGCAGCGAGCCATCCTCACAGCATCGTCATCGTCGGACTTGGCGGACAGATCTTGAGGCAGCCAAGGTCCTAAGCCGGCGGGCGGACGAGAAGACGCCGCGCGGCCTTGCCCTCGATTTCTCCCACCGTCTCACGCTCACGGACCGCGCCTATTCCATCAAGCGCGGCCTGACCACGGGCAACGGCAACGTGACTGTGCGCGGCAGCGACATCGTCTTTTCGGCCAGCCCTCTATGTGATGGAGAGGGCGCGTATCGATGGTCGTTTCAGTCCGGCTCACTGCGCTTCGTCGCCGTGTCGCCTGACCCCTGCGGCGGCCATGTCGAGGTACTTCAAGATCAAACCTACCAGCGCGGCTGATCGTCGGACCATGTCCGACGGCTGTTGACACAACAGGCGACACTCGGGGGCAACATATGGCAGTGATGCTGGATCCGGTCGGTCTCTTCAAAGGCACATCGCCAGAGGCGCGACGAACGCTGAGCGAGCGCGGTCGCCTCCGTACGTTTGAAGCGGGCGACGTGCTCATGCGACAGGGCGAAGAGTCCGATGCGATGTACGTGATCCTCTCGGGCCGCGTGCGCGTCGATCGAGATGCGCCCGGCCAGTCCGCCCCCGCGGTTCTGGCGGAGCTCGGCGCGAACGATGTCGTCGGCGAGATCGGCGTCCTCGACGGAGGCGCACGCACCGCGACCGTGACCGCACTCGAGCAGACGCGTACGCTCGAGCTCCATCGCACGCTGCTCTCGGTCGTTCTCCTTCAGTATCCAGACGTCGCGGGCGAGCTGCTGCGCACGCTGTCGCGTCGTCTTCGGAGCACCGACGAGATCCTCGACACCCTCGCGCGCGAGCACAAGGATCGGCGTTAGATCTCCGAGTCGCTCGTCACGTGGCACGACTTCAACGTGAGCGTCGTCACCGCGGCCGCGGCGCTTCTCGGCCTGCTGTTCGTCGCCCTCTCGCTGCACCTTCGGGCGCTTGCGAATGCGCGTAACGCCGAACTGCGATCGATCGCGCGCACGGTCTTCCTTGGATACGTTGTGTCGCTCGGCATGGGCTTCCTCGGCCTGATCCCGCAGGAGCTGCGGCCGTACGGTATCGAGCTCGTCGTGCTGGTCGTCCTCGCGCTCATTCCTTATGCGCTCGCGGCGCGCACCGGATTCCGCGCGACGGGCATTGGTTACGACCGTCGCGTCACAGTTGTGCAGTTCGTGATCGGTGTGGTGATGTTCACGGTGACGATCGCCGCAGCACTGGCTGTCGCAGGGGGCGACGAGCGCGCGCTGTACGTGGTCGGCGCCGTCCCGGTGCTCGGGTTGCTGTGGGGCGTGTTCAACACATGGGAGCTGATCTTCCGCATCCAGATCTCGGGTGGCGAGGAGCGCTAGTCCGGTGGGTTTTTTGCGCGACAAACATGATGTGGCCCGCGTCTTGCGTTCGTCGAAGACGTGACTTTCCGCGATAACGCGCGTCTCGACCCGTCCCAGGTGGAAGATCGCCGTGGCGCGGGTGGCCCGCTGCTCATCGGCGGCGGCGGGATCGGCATCGTGATACTGATCGCCTCGCTGCTGCTTGGAGTCGACCCGACCGGTCTGCTCTCGGCGGTCGACACGGCCACGCAGGTCGAGAACGGCCCGCCCCCGGCCGAATGCCAGACCGGAGCGGACGCGAACAAACGCGACGACTGTCGCATCGTCGGGTTCGTCGGCAGCATCCAGACCTACTGGCAGGGTGAATTCTCGAATCGCGGCCAGACCTACGTGCCCGCGAAGACCGTGCTCTATTCGAACGCGACATCGTCCGCGTGCGGCACCGCGACGACCGCCGTTGGCCCCTTCTATTGCCCCGAGGACGAGAAGGTCTATCTCGACCTCGCCTTCTTCCAGGACCTCACCACGAAGCTGGGGGCGAAGGGGGGCAACTTCGCACAGGCGTACGTCGTAGCGCACGAATACGGTCACCGCGTTCAGCACCTGCTCGGGCAGCTCGGTCAGACCTCGCAGACCGGAGCGCAGAGCCAATCGGTGCGCGTCGAATTACAAGCCGATTGCTATGCCGGCGTATGGGCGCGCCATGCAGCCGAGGGCGGCACCCTCGTCGAGCCGACACAGGCGGAGGTCGCGCAGGCCATGGATGCGGCTGGATCTGTCGGCGACGACCGCATTCAACAGAAGACCCAGGGTCGGGTGACACCCGATTCGTTCACGCACGGCACCTCGGCGCAGCGACAGAAGTGGTTCCAGACGGGCTACTCAACGGGCGACTCCGCGCGCTGCGACACCTCGGGCGCGCTCTAGTCCTCTCGGCGCAAGAATCCCCCAAGCGGCGGAGGACCGTCCGCTGATCGCGCAACACACTTCATCGCGATGACCGTGTTGTCCGAGGAGTCAGTGAGTATGTCGGGATCAAGCTTCGCCGACGGCGTCGAATTCGAAGAGACATTTCCCGAGGCGGTCGCAGCAGCTGAGTCAATGGCCACGGAGACCATCGAGCGGATGCGCGACGAAGAGGCGCAGCACCTGGCGGAGTGGGTCCAGGATCGGCGCGCCGAAGAAGAGCGTCGCCTCGCGCAATGGGTGACCGAGCGCCGCACGGCGGTCGAGCGATCGCTCGAGGAACGCAGAGCGCATGCCGACGGACTCGCCGAACGTCTTCAGGCGATGCTCGTCGAGTGGCAGGACCGCTTCGAGCAGCGTCTGGCCGAGCATCAGTTCGAAGTACAGCGGCTGGCCGAGCAGCGTCGCATCGGCGACGAGGAGCGCATGCAGCAATGGCGCGCCGAGCTCGAGCAGGCGCTCACTGAACGATTCGCGCAGCGTCAGTCCGCGGAACGCGCGCCGCTGCCGGACCGCAACGGCGAGCTTCGTATGTCGCTCCGCGACCGGATCGACGCGACAACAAGCGCTCGCGACGCGAGCCGCGTCGTCCGCGAGGTCCTCGCCGAGCTCGCTCGCACCTCTGCATTTGCGCTGTCCGTCCATTACGCCGATCGCGACGAGGTCGCGTACCGCTACCGCGTGGCGTCCGATGACGACCTGGGCGCACTGCTGCGCAGTGACACGCTCGACGACGGTCCGCAGAGTGCGGCCGCCCACATGGACGGATGGGCACGCGGCCAGGTCACGCTGCGCGTTGGTTCGCGGAACGTGACGCTCCACACCGCACAGCTTGCGATCCGCGCTGGCGAGGCCACGGTCGGTGTGCTCACGCTGCGCACCGAGAACGACGCGATTGCCGACAGCATCCTCGCCAAGGCCCGCGACCTCGTCGCCCTTTGCGCCCCGCACCTCGCGGCGCTGCGCGATACGGGCAGCTTCCGTACGGTTTGACAGCCGCGGCGCTCTAGATGAACTCTTCCTAGAGCCCGAGCGCGCGAAGCCCCGCGACCGCCAGAACGCCGCGAGCGCGATCCCCGCCCCGGCGACATCCGTGCGGTGCCGCGCGCCGAGTGTGACGATCGCGACGAAGCACGCGGTGATCGCGAAGTCGATGCCGTACCGCTCCGGGCGGTCGATCCCTGCGCCGAACAGCGCCCCCGCGATCGTGCCCAGGTTCCAGCACAGCCACAAGGCGACTCCGAAGGTCACGATGAGCATCGGTTGGTTCCGCCGCGGGCATCGCGACGTGTCCTATTACGCGGCGCCGGCGAAGATGATGAGGCTCGATGGCGGGGAGCACGGGCCAGCCATCGGTGATGGCCGCGCCCGAGGGCCGCGGCGGGCTCACCGCAGGAAGGGGAGCAGGGGCGGGACCTCGCGTTGATAGGTCGCGTACCGATCGCCGAATACCGTTCGCAGCGCGCGCTCCTCAGACGCGATGCGGATCGCCGTGTACGGCGCGATCACGAACGCGGTCAACGCGAGGAGTAGTGGACTCTGCAGCACGAGCGTCGCGCCGACGTAATAAAAGACGATGCCGAGATACATCGGGTGACGCACGAGCGCGTACGGTCCATCGGTCTTCAGCTGGTGCCCGTCGAAGATGTCAGTCCGGATCCCGTAGCTGCGGCCCAGCGACCACATCGCCCACGCGGCGAAGAGCGCCGACCCCGCGCCGAGGACGAGCCCCGCGAGCTGAACGCTCATGTCCAGGTCGACCGTGAACGGCTGGAAGTACGCGACGAGGAACGGCAGCCACACGAGAGGTGGGTAGTACTCGATCCACCAGGGCGCTTTCGCGAGTAGCTGGTGGCCGCGCTGGCCGCGGATGATCCGAAGGGCGCCCGCGGACAGGAAGATCGCGTGCGCCGCGATGAGGACAGCGATCTTGAGGGTGCGGTCATCCATAGGGAGCCAATTCTCAGGGGGTGGTGGTCGAGAAGCGAAACCCCTAAAATCAGGGCGTCCCACACACCTTGGGCAGATTGAGCAGTGTGGTGAGCTCCGCTGACTGTAGATCAGCCGTCTTCGACTGTGGGGGTTCGATTCCCTC
>JANMWW010000349.1:0-3760 GCA_031394155.1 Chloroflexota bacterium
TCTCTCGGCTCGGCTAGTTGGCCACGCCAAGGGCATTCCCTTCTGCACGGCGCGATGGTTCCGTTGGCGGGCCAAGGCCTCGCTCGATCCGCGACCGACGCTCCCAACCCTTCGCGTGACGCTCTCGGCGGTCGCGTGAACTAGTGCCCGCCGCATCCTCTCAGCCGTCACTCCCTCGATCCGCCGACGACGCCCGTGATGCATGGGCTCCCTTTAGTCTTCGCGCGTGTTGATGCGTGCGCTTGCGTTGGTCTTCAATGCGTTCCCGGTCCGGTGGCAGAGACGATTCATGACCGCGGCCCACGAGCGCTTCCTCGTCGGGGTCACTGGGCTCGGCATCGATCGGGACGGCCGAGTGCTGCTGGCCCGACATCGCTTCGGGGCGCCGGAGTGGCGTTTCCTCGGGGGTTTCCTTGCGCCCCGCGAGCGCGTGGAAGACGCGCTTACGCGTGAGATCGGGGAAGAGACGGGACTCCGCGTCGAGGTCGGGCCCGTCTTGGAGGTGGTCACCGGCTACAAATGGCAGCGCGTTGAGCTCGTGTTCGCCTACCGCGTCATCGGTGGGGCTCAGGCGCTCACCGAAGAGGTGGCAGAGCTTCGCGGTTTCGATCCGGCAGATCTCCCTGACGTCCGCGCGGACCAGCGCGGGCTCATCGAGCGCCACGCGGCGACCGCGTCGGCCTGGGCGCGCAGCCGGCCATGACGATCCGCGCGATCGATCACGTCGTGCTCACTGTCCGCGACGTCGAGCGCGCGCTGTCTTTCTATGAGAAGGCGCTGGGCATGCAGGCGGTCAGCGTCGGCGAAGGCCGCCGCGCGCTCGCCTTCGGAGAGCAGAACTCGATCTACTTCCGCGATCCCGACGGCAATCTCATCGAGGTCGCGAGCGAGATGCCGTCGTGAAGCTCTCCGTCGTCGTGCCGGCGTTCAACGAGGAGACGACCGTTGGTGGCGTCATCCGCGCGCACGTCGACATGGGTCGTCGCATCGCCGGTGAGGTCGAGGTGATCGTGTGCGACGACGGGAGCACCGATGGCACGCCGCAGGCGATCGCGAGCGCGGCCGCGGATCTGCCCGAGGTCCGCATCCTTCGGAATCAACCGAACGCCGGTATCCCCGCGACGATGAAGCGCCTTTACGCGGAGTCGCGCGGTGATTGGGTGTTCTTCACCCCGGCAGATGGTCAGGTCCCGGTGACCGCGCTCGAGACGATGTGGAACGTGCGGGAGGGCCAGGCGCTCGTTGTTGGCAGTCGCGTGCCGCGGAAGGACCCGCTCACGCGCTTGCTCATCGCCGAGCTCTACTCGGCCGGGCTGCGCCTCATCTTCAGATTACCGGTGCGCGACATCGACAGCGTCAAGCTCTACCGCGGCGACGACCTTCGTTCGCTCAAGATCACGAGCCGGAGCAACTTCTTCGAGGCGGAGATGCTGATCACCTTGTGCCGCCGTCGCCTGCCGGTGCGTGAGGTCACGATCGAGCACCGGCCGCGCGTCGCCGGAGTCCCGAAGGGTGTCACGCTCGCGTCCGCGGGGCTCGCCGTCGGCGAGCTCCTGCGGTTCATGCTTTCCGATTTCGTCCGATGGCGGCGATGATCTCCTGCACGTGACCGAGGTGCTCCCACTCGTGCTCGAGGATCCGACGCATCACGCGTCGCACCGTCCAGGGCCCGCCGCGAATGACCTTCACGCCCTTCGTGTCGGCCGGCTCCATCGACGTGAAGCGCTGATAGACGACGCGATGGATCGACCCGAGCGTGTTGAAAGGATCGTCGGGCCATTTCTCCAGGCGTGACAGGAGCGACGCCTGCGTGGTCATCATGTGCTCGAGTGCCTCGCGCACGCTCCAGGTATCCGCATCGGGCGCGCGCTCGAGCTCGGCGGCTGAGAGCGTGCCGGCGAGCGCGATGAGCGCGGCATGTTGTGCCTCGAAGACGTGGAGGAAATCGCGCAGGTCGTGCTCTTCGATGGGACGCTGGTCTTCGGGGAAGAGCGGACCGTCCGACTCGGCGATCGCGAAGCGATCGGGATCGAGGCCCTTCCAGTGCTCCACCGAGACGCCGCGCGCGTCCAGGAGCTCGAGGTAGGCGCGGAAGGCGCGGCGGACGTTCGCGATCGCCTCATCGCGCGTCTCGCCGGAGGCGTTGCAGCCCATGACCGCCGGGATGCTCGCGAGCCAATAGGTGTCGCGGGCCTCGGTGACGTAGATGTTCGGCTCGTCCATAGGTTCCCCAATTGTTGACTAAATCGGTCGGAATTCGATACGCTGGCTCCATGAGGGCCGAAAGGCTCCAGAAGTCGCCCCCCGCGTCCGAAGTATCCCACTGGAGAGCATGTCGTTGAACGCTGGCATCAGCGCGCTCTTGCTGACACTTCGCGAAGGCACCGAGATGGCTCTCGTCGTCGGGATCGTCCTCGCCTATCTCGGCCAAGTGGGCGCGCGCGGCGCTCGCCGCTGGGTGTGGCTCGGCGTGGGCGCCGCCGCGGTGGTGTCGCTCGCCGTCCTCGGCATCCTCAACGCACTGGACAAGGAGTTCGAAGGCTCGACCGAGCAGCTCTTCGAGGGCACGACCATGCTGCTGGCGGCCGGCTTCCTCACCTGGATGATCCTGTGGATGTCCCGCAACTCGCGCTCCCTGAAAGGCGAGCTGCACCGCGGCGTGAGTAGCGCCTTAGACCAAGGCGGCGCAGCTGGCGGGTTATTTTTTCTGGTGTTCTTCGCCGTCGTGCGTGAGGGCGTCGAGCTTGCGTTGCTTCTCTTCGCGGCCCCAGGCGAAGGAAAGCTCCTCGGTGGCCTTCTGGGCATCGCCGGCGCCGTCGGCATCGGCGTGCTGATCTACGCGTTCGGGCGGCGGGTCGACCTCCGGACCTTCTTCAAGGTCACGACGATCCTCCTGGTCATCTTCGCCGCGGGCCTCGTGTCGCACGCCGCCCACGAGTTCGCCGAGGCGGGTCTGCTCGCCGGGATCGAAGGCCCGGTGCTGTGGAGCACGAAGGCGATCCTTCCCGAGGACGACGGCATCGGGGCGATCCTGCGCTCGCTGTTCGGCTACGCCGACTCGCCGCATGTGATCGAGGTCGTCAGCTACATCGGCTACTTCGTCGTCGCATGGCTGCTCTTCCGAACGCGCTTCGCGCGCGCGCCGATCGTCGCGCCGAACGCGGCCGCGTCGTAGTCGGCTCAAGATCTGCGCGCGGCCATTCGGCTCGCGACCATAACGCCAGGCAGGCGCGGCCCTTAGTGTTGGTACCGCATGTTCGCTAAGCAGATCGGCATCGACCTGGGTACCGCCAACATCATCGTGTACGTCCGAGGGAAGGGCATCGTCCTCACGGAGCCGTCGGTGGTGGCTCTTGCGACCGATGAGCGCAGCAACCGCCCGCACATCGTCGCCGTCGGTGAAGAGGCCCGCCTCATGCTCGGGCGCACGCCCGGGAACATCCACGCACAGAAGCCGATGCGCGACGGCGTCATCGCCGACTACGTCATCACCGAGTACATGCTCAAGCACTTCATCGACAAGGTCTGCGGCCGCATCCGCATCTTCCACCCGCAGCTCATGATCTGCATCCCGTCGGGAGGTACGAGCGTCGAGCAGCGCGCGGTGAAGGACGCGGCGATCCGCGCCGGTGCGCGCGAGGCGTTCCTCATCCCCGAACCGCTCGCCGCCGCGATCGGCGCGAACCTTCCCATCCAGGGTCCCAGCGGCAACATGATCATCGGACTCGGTGGCGGTACCGCGGAGGTCGCGGTCATCTCG
>JANMWW010000351.1:0-6353 GCA_031394155.1 Chloroflexota bacterium
CTCGGCGATATCGGCGTGCTCGGCATGACCATCCCCGAGCCCGACGGCGGACTCGGCGCGTCCGCGGTCGCCTTCGCGCTCGTGCTCGAGGAGCTCGCGGCCGCGTGGCCATCTCTCGCGGTCGGCGTCGCCGTGAACTCGGGCATCGTGGCCGGCTCGATCACCAAGTACGGGACGCCCGAACAGCGGAAGCGATGGCTGCCGCTGCTCATGGATGGCAACGGCCTCGGCGCCTTCGCGCTCACCGAGCCATCGGCGGGTTCGGATGCCGCGTCGCTCAAGTCGAGCGCGGTCAAGGACGGCGACGGCTGGCGGATCACGGGCCGGAAGCAGTTCATCACCAGCGCGCGTTATGCGCCGCTGTTCATCGTGCTTGCGCGCGTGGGCCAGCCAGAACCCGATCGCCCGCATGCGGGGATCACCGCGTTCATCGTGCCAAACAACACGAACGGTCTGTCGGTGGGTCCCGGCGAAACAAAGATGGGGCTCAAAGCCTCGGATACCAGCGCGATCGTTCTCGAGGACGCGCGCGTCGGCCCCGCTGCCGTGCTCGGCGAGGTGGGAAAGGGCTTCAACATCGCGCTCGCGGGGCTCGATGGCGGTCGCATCGGAATAGCGGCGCAGTCAATTGGCATCGCGCGCGCAGTGCTCGAGCGCGCCATCGCCTACGGCCGCGGCCGCGAGCAGTTCGGAAGTTCGATCCTCTCGTTCGAGGCGATCCAATTCGCGCTCGCGCAGGCGCGGACGGAGCTCGACGCCGCACGCCTGCTCACGCATCGCGCCGCGCGGCTGCGGGACTGTGGCCAGCCCTTCACGCGCGAAGCGTCGATGGCCAAGCTGTATGCGAGCGAATCGGCGCAGCGAGCGACGTACACGGCGGTGCAAGTGTTCGGCGGGAACGGCTACATATCGGAATACGCCGTCGAACGCTACGCGCGCGACGCGCGCGCGACGACGCTGTACGAAGGGACGAGCGAGATCCAGCGCACCGTGATCGCGCGCTCGCTGATCGCCGCATGACGATCCAGAAGAACAAGACCAAAAAACAGGAATGGCTCGACAGCGTCCACACGCCGGCGACACGGAAGAGACCGGAGCGTAAGCCGCGCTTCACGACGCTGTCAGGTGACCCGGTCGAAGCGCTGTACACGTCCGACGATCTCGACGGCTTTGATCCGCAGCGCGACCTCGGGCTGCCGGGCGAGTTCCCATACACGCGCGGCATCCATCCGTCGATGTATCGCACCCGTCTGTGGACGATGCGGCAGTTCGCGGGCTTCGGCTCGGCGGAGGACACCAACGAGCGGTTCAAGTACCTGCTGGCGCACGGCGTCACCGGACTCTCGACGGCGTTCGACATGCCGACGCTCATGGGTCGCGACGCGGACGATCCGCTTTCGCGTGGCGAGGTCGGCCGCGAAGGGGTGGCGGTCTCGACGCTGCGCGACATGGAGATCCTGTTCGATGGCATCCCGCTGGACGAGGTCACGACGTCGATGACCATCAACGGACCTGCGTCGATCGTGTGGGCGATGTACCTCGCAGCTGCGGAGAAGCGCGGTTATCCGCTGACCGCGCTCGGTGGGACGATCCAGAACGACGCGCTCAAGGAGTACATCGCGCAGCGCGAATGGATCGTGCCCGAGCGCGCCGCGATGGATCTCGTGGTGGACACGTTCCGCTTCGGCGCGCGCGACGTCCCCAAGTGGAACACGATCTCGGTCTCCGGCTACCACATCCGCGAGGCCGGAGCGACTGCACTGCAGGAGCTGGCGTTCACATTGATCGACGGTCTCGAGTACGTGAAGTGGGGCGTGGCTGCGGGTCTCGACGTGAATGAGTTCGTGCCGCGCATCTCGTTCTTCTTCGACGTCCACAACGACTTCTTCGAAGAGATCGCGAAGTTCCGCGCGGCGCGCCGCATCTGGGCGCGCGAGATGGAGCGGCGCTACCACCCGACCAACGAGCGCGTGCTCCAGCTGCGGACGCACGCGCAGACCGCGGGCGTCTCGCTCACCGCGCAGCAGCCGTACAACAACGTCGTCCGCGTCGCTCTGCAGGGCCTCGCGGCCGTCCTCGGTGGGACGCAGTCGCTTCATACGAATTCGCTCGACGAGACGTACGCGCTCCCGACCAAAGAAGCCGTCGGCCTCGCGCTGCGGACGCAGCAGATCATCGCGCACGAGTCGGGCGCGGCGGACACTGTCGATCCGCTCGCAGGCTCCTACTACCTGGAGCACCTGACCGATCGGATGGAGCAGGGCTTCGGGCGTTACCTGGGCGAGATCGAGGCCATGGGGGGCATGGTCGAGGCGGTCGAGCGCGGCTACCCGCAGCGCGAGATCATCGAGTCGTCCTTCCACTTCCAGCAGCAGGTGGACGAGGGCGAGAAGGTCGTCGTCGGCATCAACAAATATCAGATGGACGCCGAGGCGACGAAGATCCCGACCCTCGCGATCGATCCCGACGTGGAAGCGCGACAGATCGCGCGCACCGCCGCGGTCCGCCGGTCCCGCGATGCCGGCCGGTGGCGCGAGGCGATGGACCGGCTGCGTGCCGCGGCGGCGGCCCACGGCGAGCTCATGCCCGCGTTCCTCGAATGCGCGCGAAGCCAGGCGACCGTTGGCGAGCAGGTCCAGGTATTGAAGGACGTTCACGGCGAATACCACGACCCGGGGTATTTCTAACGATGATCGAGGCGCTGACCGCAGCGGAGCTGCTCGCGAGGACGGACGACGCCTGGAAGCGTTTCCGAGAGGCGGTGCGCCACGTCGGTCGCGCGAAGTTGAACGAGCAGACCGGCGCGGGCTGGACGTTTCACGACCTGGTGGCGCACGTCGCCGGCTGGCACGACCTCACCGCCAGGCGCCTGCGCGTGCTCCGGACGACCGGGGCGTTCCCCGGACCGGGGGATGAGACCGCCGTGGGCATCCCGGCGTTCTCCGGCGCTGACGACTTCAACGCACGGCTGGTGTCCAGCCATCGGCTCGTCGGTGCGGAGGCGCTCATCGATGAGCTCGACACGACGTTCCGCGCGGTGCGGCAGGAGCTGGTCTTGCTTACCGACCAGCAGATCCACGCGAACGGCGACTGGGCGATCGAAATCGTCAGTGGCAACACCTTCGGCCACTACGAAGAGCATGCGAAGGAGCTTGGGATCGAATGAAACGACCGATCCGCGTCGTCGTCGCGAAAGCCGGGCTCGATGGCCACGACCGCGGGGCGAAGGTCGTCGCTCGCGCCCTTCGCGACGCCGGGATGGAGGTCATCTACACCGGCGTCCATCAGACTCCCGAGCAGGTCGTCGAGACCGCGCTCCAGGAGGACGCCGACGCGATCGGCCTGTCCCTCCTCTCGGGGGCCCACAACTACATCTTCCCGCGGATCGCCGAGCTGATGAAGGAGAAAGGAATGGACGACGTCCTGCTCTTCGGCGGGGGGATCATTCCCGAGGACGACATCGTCGCCCTGCGGGCGTACGGCGTCGAGCGGATCTTCCAGCCGGGAGCATCGCTCGACGACATCACGACGTATCTGCGCGAGGCTGTGGCGAAACGCCGCGGTCAGCCGGCGTAACGAAGGAGAACGACCGTGGCGAAGAAGGACGACCGACCGATCGACGCGGGCCTGGTGGCCCTTGCGGGCAAGGACGAGGCGACCGCGGTGGAGTGGTGGAAGCAGCGGTTCGCGCTCATCGCGGCGATCCCGCAGGAGCTCGCCCGAGTCGGCGCGATCACCCCGCAGCTCCGCGAGCTGTCGCGCCTCGATCCGGCGGAGCGCAGGCGCCTCACCAAGGCCCGGATGACGGCGCTCACCCAGATCCCGGCCGAACAGCGGGAACCGATCATGGCCGCGCGCAAGGCCGCCTTCGGCGTGGATCGCGCGCTCCTTGACAGCGACGAGGCGGTCATCCAGGACCTGCTGTCCTCGGTCCCCGGCGCCGCCGCGGTGTACGACACCAAGCGGTAGTGGAGCTGCGGTACCGCGCCGATCAGCTGCTGGTCCGCGACACGATCCGCGCCTTCGTGCGCGAGCGGATCACGCCCAACGCCGACCGCTGGAGCGAGGCCGGGGTCGTGCCGCTCGATCTCGTTCCCGAGCTTGCGCGGCTCGGGCTCACCGGCCTGACCGTTCCGGCGGAGCAGGACGGCGCCGGGCTCGACGCCCTCACCGCGGCGCTCGTCGCCGAGGAGCTGGGCGCGGGCGACGGATCGGTCGCGCTCACGCTGGCCGCGCATAACTCGCTCTGCATCGGCCATCTCCTCACCGCCGCGTCCGCGGAACAGCGCGCGCGCTGGCTTCCGCCGCTCGCCCGCGGCGAGCATCTGGGCGCGTGGGCGCTCACCGAGCCCGGTTCGGGGTCGGACGCGGTGAATGCCGCGACGACCGCTCGTCCAGACGGCGAGGGCTGGATCCTGAATGGCAGCAAGCAATTCATCACGAATGGGAGCATCGCCGGCTTCACGGTGGTCATCGCGGCGACCGCGCCGCGCCGGCTCACCGCGTTCGGCGTTCCGCGTGGCACGCCCGGCCTGCGCGCCGGCCGTCCCGAGCGGAAGATGGGCCTCTGGGCCTCGGATACCGCATCGCTGCACTTGGAGGAATGCCGGGTCCCGGACGTCGACCGGATCGGCGAGGTCGGAGCGGCCTTCGGTGATGTCGCGAAAGTCCTCGACCGCGGCCGGATCGGCATCGGCGCGCTGGCGATCGGTCTTGGCCGCGCCGCGCTCGAAAACGCCGTCGGCTATGCGAAGGAGCGGCGGCAGTTCGGCCGGCCGCTCGCGGACTTTCAGATGACGAAGTGGAAGCTGGCCCGCGCGCGCACCGAGCTCGACGCCGGCCGGCTGCTCATCCACCGAGCCGCGAGCCAGGCCGACCACGGCCTCCCGTTCCGGCAGGCCGCCTCGATGGGGAAGCTCTACGCCACCGAGGCCGCGAGCCGGGCGGCGAACGCCGCGCTCCAGATCCTGGGCGGGTACGGCTACCTCCGCGACCATCCGGTCGAGCGGATCGTCCGCGATCTGCGGCTGATGGAGATCGGCGAGGGTACGAGCGAGATCCAACGCATCGTCATCGCGCGCGAGCTCATCGCCGCCTCTTGAGCGCCCCCCTCGATCTGCTGGCCCGCGCCGATCTGGGTGACAAGCGGAGCATCGCACGGCTCCTGACGATCGTCGAGAACGACGAGCCGGGTGCGACCGAGATCCTTCGGGCCATCTATCCCCGCACCGGACGCGCGCACATCGTCGGGATCACCGGTCCGCCCGGCGGCGGGAAGAGCACGCTCGTCTCGCGACTGGCCGGCGTGTACCGCGAGACGCATCCGCGCGTCGCGGTCGTCGCGGTCGACCCGTCGAGCCCGTTCAGCGGCGGCGCGATCCTTGGCGATCGCATCCGGATGCGCGAGCGGTTCCTCGACGAGGGGCTGTTCATCCGAAGCATGGCGAGCCGCGGCCACGCCGGGGGGCTCTCGCGCGCGACGATGCGGGTCATCAACGTTCTCGATGCGCTCGGGGTCGAGGTCGTCATCGTCGAGACCGTTGGCGTGGGGCAGGAGGAGGTCGATGTCGTGCGCGTCGCCGATACGGTCTGCCTGGTCACCGTGCCCGGCCTCGGAGACGACATCCAGGCGATCAAGGCCGGGATCCTCGAGATCGCCGATGTCCTGGTGGTGAACAAGGCCGACCGACCGGGCGCCGACGAGGCCGCCCGCGACCTCGCGCAGATGCTCACCCTTGGCGCGCAGCGCCTCGCTTGGAAGCCACTCATCGTGCGCACCAGTGCCACCGAGAACACCGGGATCAACGAGCTGGTGAAGGCGATCGCCGGGCATGACACCTGGGCGCGGGAGAGCGGTGAGCACGAGCGCCGGCGCGCCGCTGCCGCCCGCGCCGAGGTCGAGTCGCTGCTCCAGCAGGCGCTCATCCGCCGACTCGAGGACCAGATCGGGCCGGGGCGGCTCGAGGAGGCGGTCGCCCGGGTCGCGCGCCGCGACGTCGACCCCTACGCCGCGGTCGAAGAGCTGCTCCGCTCCTGAGGGCGCTCACGTCCTGACGGAGCTGACGATCTTCCGCACCGGCGGCGTGCGGCTGCCGCGCGGCCAGTTCGCGCCGTGGCTCGGCCACCCCGAGCGCGACGAGCCGGTGGAGCAGCCGGTCTGGTCGGCGCTCATCCGCTGCCCCGAGGGACTCATCCTCTTCGATACCGGGCTCCATCCGGTGCACGTCGACCGGCCTGTCGCGACCTTCGGTTCCCAGCCCGGTCTGGTCGTGACGATGCGCGCGGAGGATGCGATCGTGTCGCGCCTCGCCGGCCTCGGCGTGCGGCCGGACGATATCAGCATCGTGGTGAAC
>JANMWW010000378.1:0-7549 GCA_031394155.1 Chloroflexota bacterium
TCGTTCCCGCCCTCGACGACGACTTTGCGAAGACCGTCGGCGTGGCCACGGTCGACGAGCTCAAGCGATCTGTGAAGAACGAGCTCGCGCACTCGGCTTTCCATGAGGCGCGCGACACCGCGGCGGACAAGATGATGGAGCACCTGCTCGAGCAGGCGAAAGTCGAGGTGCCCGAGGTTCTTGTTCATGACGAGATCGACCATCTCGTTGCCGACTTGCGCTCGCGTGTACGCGAGCAGGGGATCAGCTTCGAGCAGTTCCTGCTGCAGGCGCGCAAGACGGAGGACGAGCTGCGCCAAGAGTGGCGACCTGCCGCCGAAAAGCGCGCCAAGGCGATGCTCGTGCTCGACGCGATCGCCAAGAAAGAGAACATCACGGTGACATCCAACGAGCTCGCGTCGCAGGTCGCGATGAC
This sequence comes from Chloroflexota bacterium, assembly GCA_031394155.1. GTDB lineage: Bacteria > Chloroflexota > Limnocylindria > P2-11E > P2-11E > CF-39. The sequence goes on from JANMWW010000378.1 coordinate 416, forward strand.
GCCGCTCGCCCAGCAGGACCCCCGGGCACTTCAGGATCCGGTGCTGCTCGCGTCGCTGGCCCGCTCCATCCGCAATCGCAAGACGGTGGACAAGCTCATCGGCCTCGATTCACCCGACGCCGAGAGCGAGATGATCAAGAAGGCCGGCGGCGAGGCGCTCGACTTCCATGGCGCGCAACCTGCGAAGCCGGAAGAGCCGAAGATCATCGTCCCGGAGAAATCAGACGCCACGCCTCAGGGTCGCGAAGCGCTGCGGGCAATGCTGGAGAACAAGTCCTAACCCTGTAGGTACAGGACCCCGATCCAGAGCCACGTGTTCCCGACCTTGCTCAGCATGAGCTTCACGTTCCGCGCAGCCTTGCCAGCCTCCGTCCACGTGGCGCGGATCGTTCCACCCGATGCAGACGACCCCGACGCGAATTCGATCGGCCGCGCCTGGACGGTGACGACGAGCCCGTTCGCGAACGAATTCTGCATCTCGGCGACCGCGACCGAGGTCGCACGGAAGCTGACGCCGGCATTCTCGATTCCCGTGCTGAGGCACGTGTCAGCGACGGCCGCGAGTGCCGCCGTGTCCTTCTGACCGAAGCCTCGCGCGAGCGCGTCCGCGACTTCTTCGGCCGAGCGGGTCGGAGCCGGCGGCGGCGTGGCGAGCGTCGCCTTCGCATCGGCGAGCTCGTTGTCCCGCAGGATGTGGAGCGACGTCATCAGCGCACGCGCGGGCGCCTCGGCGGCCGGTGTCGGTTCGCGCAGGCCTCGGCTGACCGCGTAGATCAAGAAACGCGCGTTCACCACGATCCCCAGGGTCGTCGCGCCGTCGAGCGTCACGATCCGCGCAGCGTCCGGGTTGTTGTCGAACGTGATCTTCTCGAACTTGCTGCCCATCGAGAATCCCATCTTTCCGGACTCGAGCCAGCCGAGCGCGCTCTGCCCGCCGGCGTTGTCCTCGACCCGCATGTTGACAACGTCCTGTGCGGGTCCGGTGTCGGTTCCCGACTCCTCGGCCACGCTCGCATTCGTGAACGTCTCGACGGCCGGCGGTCGTGACGGGTCTCTCGTCGACTGGCAGGCCGACCGGCGCCACCCGGTGGGCAGCTCGACGCGGTAGGCATAGGCGAGGCTGGTGTAGATCCCGGGACCGGCGGTGGGATTCGGCTTCGGTGTCACGACGGCGATCGGCGATGGTGTGGCCGTCGGCGTCGCAGCGGCCGTCGCGCTGACGATAGTCGATGGGCTCCCGGAGGCCGCCGTCCCGGATGTCTCCGCGCGCGAACCGCACGCAACGGCGGACGCGGCAAGAATGACCAAGAGCACGCGGGCGTTCAGGCCTCGAGGCTACACGGCGGATAGCCCACGTTTCATGACGAAATCGTCACAGATACTTCCTGAACCATTCGATCCTCGCGAGCCAGGCCCGCCTGGGCACGCTTGCCAGATCGGCCATGGATGCTCTCCCGCCGCTGATCTTCCGTCATGCGGCGGGTTGCGGCGACCTGACTCACACCGAATGCGCAGCCGTGCGAGCGAGCCAGGAGCGCACGCGCGCGCGCACCTGCGGAAGCGAGAACGGCTTGCGGATGTAATCGGTGAATCCCGCCGTGAAGGCCTCGGTCATGTCGTCCTGCCGCGTGCGGGCGGTCAGCACGATGAACGGCGTGCTCCGGTAGCGCTCCGTCGCGCGGAGCCTGCGGCACGCGGTGAGCCCATCGAGGCGCGGCATCAGGATGTCCATGAGCACGAGGTCGTACTCCTTCGCCGTCGCCTTCGTCAGCGCATCTTCTCCGTCGTACGCGGGATCCACGTCGTAGCCGTCGCCGTGCAGCGCCGTCTCGAGGATCCGGACGAGTGTGATGTCGTCGTCGGCGATCAGGATGCGCGCGCGCTTGGGCAGCTGCGGCGCGGCCGGTTCGATCTCGAGCACCGGAGCGACCGCGCCTTCGTCCACCACGAGCGCATCGCCTTCGGTCGCGGCGAGCACGACGAGGGGGAGGCCCGCCGCGGCGACACGCGCCTGAGCCAAGGCGACGAGCTGATCGATCCCGGTGTCGTCACGGTTCGGGTCGTGATGGAAGAGCACCAGCGTCTTCACCTTCGCGGTCAGCGCCATGTCGACGGCGTACTCGACGGTGCTGTGTCCCCACCCGGCCTTCGCTGGCAGGTCGCGGGCTGAGTACTGCGTGTCGTGCACCAGAACGTCCGCGCCCCTCAGGAACGCGACGTGTCGCTGGTCGCCGGCGTGCGCCAGGTATGCCGCATCGAAGAGACCGACGGGCCGGTCCGCGCGCCACGGCGGATCCGCGTGCCCCTCATGGTCGGTCGCGTAGACGAACGTCGCCGTCCCGACGGAGACGCGATATCCGACGCAAGGCGCGGTGTGATTCAGGAACTGCGTTTTGACGCGAACGTGGCCGATCGTGAACTCGGTCTCGTCGAGCTCCACGAAATCGAAGCGCGCCGGGAGCGACGACAGGGCCACGGGAAAGTACGCGTAGTCCATCGAACCGCCGACGGCCTGCGCGAGCGAGCGATCGACACCGCTTGGCCCGTAGATCGTCAGCTGGCTGCCGGGCGTGAACGCCGGTAGAAAGAACGGCAACCCCTGGATGTGGTCGCCGTGCGTGTGGGAGAGCAGCAGGTGCGCACGGATCGGGCCCTTGTCCGCGAGCGACAGGCCGAGCTTCCGAGCGCCGGTGCCGCAATCGAAGATGAGCAGCGTCCCATCGTCCATGGCCGCGTCGATGCACGGGGTATTTCCGCCGAAGCGGATCGTCTCGGGTCCGGCTGCCGGGATGGAGCCGCGTGTGCCCCAGAAACGTATCCGGATGTCAGCGCCCCGAGGGCGCGAGGACGGCGAGCTGGGCGGCGAGATCGCGCATGACCTTTGCGACCGCGTTCTCGGGGCGGAGGACCACGAGCGGACGGCCGCGATCGGAGGCCTCGTCGAACACCGCCGTGTACGGCACGACGAGATCGGGACGCCGGTCGAGCATGCGCGCGACCTGATCGGTCTCGAGGCCCGCCTGCGTCGTCCGGTTGATCACGAACATGCAGCGCTCCTTGGGGTAGGACAGCTTGCCGAGCACGTCGAACCATCCCCTGGCAGCCGCGAGCGACGTCACATGCGGCTCGGCCACGACGACGATCGCATCGGACGCGTCGATCGCCGCAAGAACTTGCTGCGAGAACGTCGCCGGCGTATCGAGCACGACGTAATCCGTCACCGCGCGAAGGCGGTCGATGCCGTGCTGGACCAGCGGGACGGTCACGAGCTCGGCGTTCTGCGGAGCGTCGGAGCTGATCACGACCTGCACGCCCGTCGCGTCCTGATTGAGCAGCCTGGAGAAGGTGTCGTCATCGAGCTGTGCCGGGTCGAGCTGCGCCAGATGGGCGAGCGTCTGCGCCGGCTTCATGTCGAAGTGCATCTGCGCATTGCCGAACTCGAGATTGAGGTCCAGCAGGCCGACCCGGTAGAGCTTCGTCTCGGCCAGTGCGACCGCGGCGTTGACCGCCAGTGTCGTCACGCCGGCGCCACCCTTGCCATGTGCGAAGAGGATCACACGCCCGCGCCGCTTCACGATGTCCCCGGAGGTCATCTTCACGCGCTTCAGAAGTACGTCGATCTTCGCGGCCAGGATCGCCATTTCGACGGGCTTCGCGACGTATTCGTCCGCGCCCTCGGAGTATCCGGTCAGGATGTCATCAGCCTCTTTGCGGGCCGACAGCATGAGCACCGGGATGCGCGCGGTGCGATGGTCGGCGCGCAAACGACGTGTCAGCTCGAAGCCGTTCATGTTCGGCATCATCACGTCCGTGATCACGAGGGCCGGTACGCTCGCGCGGACCGACTTCAGTGCCTCGTATCCGTCGTTCGCGGTGACGACCTCATATCCCTGACGCGTGAGGTACGTGGAGAGCAGCTTGCGGATCTGGGCCTCGTCGTCGACGTAAAGGATCCGTTCTCCGCTCATCTGGTGACCAACCTTTCGACATGCGCGCGCAGCTCCGCGGTGCTGAAAGGCTTGGCGATGAACGTCGCACCGCGGGCCGTGTATCGATCGATCTGTTCGCGCTGCATCGATGCCGTCACGAATACGATCCGCACATCGGCGAGTTCCGGCCGGGCCCGGATCGCGTCCGCCAGCTGCAGTCCATCCATCCCCGGCATCGAGACATCGGTGAACACGACGTCAGGATGGACGCGCTCGACGAGGGCGAGGCCCTCTCGGCCGTTGGAGGCGAACTCAAGCTCGTGCCCCGACGAGCGGAGGGCAGCGTTGACCACCTTGCGGATCATCGGATCGTCCTCCACCCACACGACACTTCCCATCGCCTCAAGCCTCTACTGCCTTGGTGTTCGCCGCAATAGGAATCAAGACATGAAATATCGAGCCGCGACCGATCTCGCTCTCCGCCCAGGCGCGCCCGCCGTGCAATGTCACGATCTGCCTGACGATCGGCAGACCGAGACCGGTGCCCTGGATGCCTCGGGTCCCATCCGAATCGACGCGCGAATAGCGCTCCCAGATCGATTCGAGATCGTCGGCCGGGATGCCCAAGCCCTGGTCGGCCACGGTGAGGTGGAGATCCGGGCCCTCACGGACCGTGGCCGCCGCGATCTCGCCGCCGGTCGGCGAGTATTTCACCGCGTTCGAAAGCAGGTTGCCCACGACCTGCATGAGTCGGTCGCGGTCGCCGGCGAAGTGCGGAAGCGAAGGGTCGAGCGCGAGCGCGAGCCTGTGGTTTGGCGCGTTCGGCCGGAGACGGTCGACCGCTTCAATGACGATCGCGTTGAGATCCGTAGGCTCGCGATGCAGGGTCATGCGGCCGGACTCCATCCGGTCGAGATCGAGCATCTCGTTGATCATCCGAGTGAGTCGCATCGCATCCTTGTTGATGTCGGCGGCGTACTCCTTCATCTCGGCGACATTCAGGTCCTCGTCGCGCATCATCTCGCTGAAGCCCTGTATGCCCGTGAGGGGCGTCCGGAACTCGTGGCTGACGATCGACACGAATTCGCTCTTTGCGCGGTTGACTCGCTCGAGCTGTTCCATCGCACCGCGTTGACGCTCGAACGCCTCGATGTTCGTGAGCGCCGCGACCGCTTGGTCGCCGAATAGACCGAGCAGATGCGCGTCGTCGATCGTGAATCGCGTCTGCGTGTCGTACGCGCGCAGCACGATCGCGCCGACAAGCTTCGCGCTGCGAATGAGCGGCACGGCCAGCACTGCCGTGATACCGGTCGCGATCCCGTTGGGGCTGGCCCCGGGCCACGTCGCGTAGTCGTTGACGATGACCGGCTCGAGCCTCGCAAGGATGTCCCCGGACATGCCCGGGCCGTCGCTCAGCACCGCGCTCACTGGGCGGCCGCCGGCGCCGGCACTCTGAGTGAGGCGCAGCGAATGCGCCTCATGGTCCCAGAGATAGAGGGCCGCGCTGGCTTGACCCAAAAGCGCGGAGGCCGCGCCAAGGACCTCGTCGATGACCTCGCGGCTCGTGGTCCGGCTCGCGACGACCGCAGACGCGCGCTGCAGCGCGAGCAGGCGCTCGTTCTCGCGCTGGCGGCCCTCGAACAGGCGCGCCGCCTCCATGGCGCCGCGGACCTCCCGCGCGACCATCTCCAGGAGTCGCACATCGTCAACGCTCCACTCGCGCGCTGGGTCGTCGTGCACCGCGAGGACGCCCGCGAGCTCGCCGGCGATGACGATCGGCGTCGCGAGCTGGCTCGTCTCTCCACTGGTGCTCTGGGCCGTGCGCCCGCTCGTGGCTGCGAGACGTGAGGTGTGCAGATCGGTGCTGCCGATACCGAGCGCTGTGATCCCCGGAGCGGTCCACTCCTGTGCGACTCGCAATTCTTCTGCGCTCGCACCCAGCGCCGCGACGGCGCGCCGGACCTCGAGCGCGCGTCCGAGCTCCTGGACGGTGCTGCGCAGGACCTCGTCCGGGTCGAGAGACGCGCGCGCCCGCTGCGCGACACGGCTCACGATCGCTTCGCGGTCGGCACGTCGCTCCGCCTCCGCGAACGTGAGCGACGTCCGTATCGCCGACGCGACGAATTGGCTGACGAGCGCGACCAGCTGGATCCCATCGGCGGTGATCGCGTTCGCTGTGTCCGAGGTGAAGATCGCGATGCCGACGAGTCGATCGTGAGACACCAGCGGCATCGCGGCGAACGAACGCACCCATGAGCTGTCGGCCAAGGCGGTGGCGATGAGCCCCCAGACGCCGGATGCGAGCACGTCCGGGAGCACGAGTGGCTGCTGGTGATCGACGACCCGCGTGCGGATGGGCCCGGGCACGTCGCTGATGGAGTAGCGCGGACCCCACAGCCCCGGGTGCGGCCCCCGCTCGAGCACCAGGCGGAAGCTTCCGCTGCGATCGTCCTGCGCGTACAAGCCGCTCGTCACCGACGGCCCCAGCGAGCCGCTGGCTGTCTCGAGGAACCGCTGCGCGATCGCGTCGAGCGCGAGAGAGCCGGAGAGCGCCTGGCCGAGGGCGAAGATCGAGCCGATCTCATTCTGCCCTTGAGCCCGCTCGTTCTGGGCCCGGCTCAAAGCGGTGGCCATATGGTGCAGGACGACTCCGGCGATCAGCGACAGGCCGAGCCAGATCGCGAAGCTCACCGCGTCGATGGACGTGAGGAGGGCCTCTGGATCGGGCAGACGCACGCCGGACCGGCCAAGTTCGAAGCCGTAGGTGGCGTGGACAGCGAGGAAGACGAGCGCTGCGTAGATGCTCGATGCCGCCACGTAGACGATGAGCGATCGTGGCAATCGACTCACAGTTGATGCCGTTCCAGCAGCGGAATCGTAGCCGCTTGCCCGGGCGTCATGGGTACACTGGGAGAGGACTCCACGGCGAGGAGGGACGACGTGCCGGCGACGAATTACATACCGATGGTCATCGAGCAGTCCGGCAGGGGCGAGCGCGCGTACGACATCTTCTCGCGCCTCCTCAAAGAGCGGATCATCTTCATCGGCGACACCATCGAGGACACGATGGCGAACCTGATCATCGCCCAGCTCCTCTTCCTTGAATCCGAGGACCCCGAGCGGGACATCTACCTGTACATCAACTCCCCGGGTGGCGTGGTCACCGCGGGCCTGGCGATCTACGACACGATGCAGTACCTCAAGG
>JANMWW010000042.1:0-4612 GCA_031394155.1 Chloroflexota bacterium
CGCGCGTGGCTCGTCTCGTACCGTCGCATCACCGGCAAGCCCGCGGTCGAGTACGACGACGTGGTGCGTGAGGCCCTCTGCTTCGGCTGGATCGACAGCCTCGTGAAGCCGCTCGATGAAGAGCGGACGATCTCGCTCTACACACCGCGGAAGGCGGGCAGCGGATGGTCGCGATCGAACAAGGTGCGTCTGACTGAGCTCATCGCGGAGGGGCGGATGAGCGCCGCAGGCTTCGCGAAGGTCGAGGCCGCGAAGAAGGACGGCTCGTGGACGCTGCTCGATAGCGTCGAGGCGCTCGCGGTACCGCCGGATCTGAAGAGGGCGCTCGGCGCCGCGGGCCTCAAGCGATTTGAGGCGCTCAGCAAGTCGAAGAAACGGGAGCACCTCTACGCGCTCGTCACCGCCAGGCGACCAGAGACGCGCGCGAAGCGTGTCGCCGACGTCGTGCGGTCGCTCAAGCCGTGAGCGTCCCGCAGGGGGAGCACGTTCTCTTCGTCGGCTCGGGCAATCCCGGGAAACAGCAGGAGTGGCGCGAGCTCCTCGCGGGCCTCGACCTCGTGCTCCTCACGCCGCAGGAGCTCGATCCCGCGCCGCCGGAGCCGGCGGAAGACGGCGCGACGTTCGCGGAGAATGCGATCCACAAGGCGCGCGCGTACGCGGTCGCGACGGGCCTGCGCACTGTTGCCGACGACTCGGGCTTGGAGGTCGACGCGCTCCGCGGCGCGCCGGGCCTTCGCAGCCGCAGATTCTTCGGCGAGGACGCGACCGCGCAGGAGCGCAACACGCGCCTCCTCGGGATGCTCGAAGGGGTGAGCGCGCGCGGCGCCCGCTTCGTGTGCGTCTCCGCGCTCGCTTCAGCGGATGGACGTGTCGAGACCTTCGAGGGGGAGGTCCGCGGTGAGATCGGTCTCGCGCCGCGCGGCACGCAGGGCTTCGGATACGACCCGCTGTTCGTGATCGCCGGCGACGGACGCACGATGGCCGAGCTCAGTAGCGAGGAGAAGCACCGGGTCTCGCATCGCGGCCTGGCCGCCGCGAAGCTGCGGGCGCGGCTCTCGGATGAGCCACGGTGAAGGCCGGGCTTGCGCTGAAAGGCTCGGGGCTCGTGTTCGTCGCGACGAGCGGCGTGGACATCCACGGTCCCTCTCGGCGCGGCGCGGGCGTCTACGCGCAGGACACGAGATATGTCTCGACGTACGAGATCCGGCCGCGCGCTGGCACTCTTCGGCTGCGCTCCGCCGAAGTATTGGCCGACGGCGCGCTGCTGGTGTACAGCCTGGGACCCTTGCGCATCGAGAGACGCTTCCATGTAGACCGGGCGATCGCGGACATCTGGTCGGTCCAGAATCTGAGCCATCGCCCGGCCACCTTCGACGTCGACGTCACGGTCGATGCCGACTTCCGCGATCTGTTCGAAGTGCGGCGCGTTCGACGCGTGACGCACGGGAGGCGACAGACCCCGGTCGCCGACGAAACGGTCCTGCGGTTCCGGTATGTCGCGGCTGACGGCATACGGCAGACCACCGACATCACGGCTCCGGTGGAGCGATGGCGGATCCCTACGGAGGGGAAGCCGCACGGCCGCATCCGCGCCACAGTCGCGCCGAGGGGACAGCACCGCGTTCGCGTGCAGATCAGCGTCGGCTCCACGCTCCGGTCACCGGCGCGGGGCAGGAAGGACTGGATGGACTGGCAGCAGACTGCAACGCACTTCGCCAGCGATTCGATCGAGATGGACGCGTGGCTCGCGCGAAGCTCGCTCGACCTGTATCTGCTTTGTGACCGTATTGCAGCGGGCTACTTCCCCGCCGCAGGCATTCCGTGGTTCGTCGCCCCGTTCGGACGCGACTCGATCCTCACGGCACTCTTCGCGCTCCCGCTGCGCCGCGATCTCGCCCCTGCGGTCCTGCGACTGCTCGCGGACCATCAGGGCACCGCTGACGTGCCCGCACGCGATGAGGAGCCGGGGCGGATCGCGCACGAGATCCGGCGAGGCGAGATCGTGCGCACCGGCGGCGCCTTCGGCTCGCCTTATTACGGCTCGGTGGATGCGACACCGCTGTTCGTGTGGCTCGCGGCAGAAGCGGCGCGCTGGATCCCCGAGCGGGACGTGATCGGCGAATTCGAGCCGCACATACGCGCCGCGCTGCGCTGGATGGACGAACGCGGCGACAGTGACGGCGACGGGTTCATCGAGTTCGAACGACACACGCCGAACGGCATCCTGAACCAGGTGTGGAAGGACTCAGGCCAGAGCCTGCTCGACGCGGCGGGCCGGCGGCCGCAGGGACCGATCGCGGCGGTCGAGGTCCAGGCCTACGCATACGCGGCCTGGCGCTCGCTCGCGGAGGTCGTCGCCCACCGCGACCCGGCGTGGTCCGCCGAGCTCGCGGCGCGTGCCGAGCGCATGCGCGCGCGCTTTGACGACGCCTTCTGGATGCCAGGTCGCGGTTTCTACGCGCAGGCGCTCGATGGTCGCAAGCGGCAGATCCGCGACATCGTCTCGAATGCCGGGCACGTGCTTTGGACCGGCATCGCCGAGAGCGGCCGCGGCCGTGCGGCGGCCGCGCGGCTGCGCGCCCCCGATCTTGCCAGTGGCTGGGGCATTCGCACCCGCAGCTCGCGTTCGCGTCACTTCGTGCCCGGGAACTACCAGAACGGCGCCGTCTGGCCGCACGACACCGCGATCGCGGCGGCAGGGATGCGTCGCTACGGCGCGGGCGTCGCGGCGGCGCGGACGATGAGGGAGATCTGCGAGTCCGCGCAGGCGTTCCCCGACCGCCGGCTCCCCGAGCTCTTCGGCGGGGAGCCTCGACGAAGGGGCCGGCCGCCGGTGCGCTATCCGGTCGCATGCAGCCCGCAGGCGTGGTCGGCCGCCTCGGCGTTTCTCTGCGTCTCGACGATGCTCGGCCTGGCGGTAGGGGCCGACGGCGGTTCGATCGTGCTCGATCCGCTCCTGCCGGAGGGGCTCGATCGATTCGAAGCGCACGACCTGCGCGTGGGCACGGGCAGTCTGGACGTCGTGCTCGCGCGCAAAGGCAGCGGGACACAGGTTCGTAACGTGCAAGTGAGCGGTGTCTCGGTCGAGCTTCTCCACACCTATGCGAAGTAGGATTCGGCAACAAGGGGGGAATGCCCGTATGAAAAACCACAAATCCTGGCTCGCGATCGTTGCGCTTCTCGCGATCGTCGCATCCGCGTGCGGCACCGGGGGCACCGCAACACCATCCCCGAGCGCAGGCGCGAGCGCTGCGCTTTCTGGCGACGTGCGGATCTCTGGCTGGTCGTCGTCACCGACCGAAGACGCCCTGCTCACCGACTCGATCAAGGCGTTCATGACAGCCAACCCCGGCGTCAACGTGAAATGGGAGCCGATCGCGCAGGACTACGAGACGGTCCTGAAGACGAACCTCGCGGCCGGCACCGAAGCCGACGTGTTCTACGCCGACATCTTCTGGATCGACAGCCTCATGAAGACAGGCAAGCTCATGGCTCTCGACGACTACATGGCCAAGTCGGGCACGAACAAGACCGACTTCGTCCCGACGCTCATCAACGCGTTCGCTTACCAGGGCAAGCAGTACGGGATCCCGAAGGACTTCAACACGCTCGGCCTCGTCTACAACAAGGACCTGTTCAAGGCGGCCGGCATCGCCGAGCCGACCAACACCTGGACCTGGAATGACCTCAGCGCCGCAGCGAAGAAGCTCACGACCGGCGGGGTCGTGGGTCTCAGCCTCCCCGCCGACGCGGCGCGCTTCATTCCATTCCTGTGGCAGGCCGGCGGTGACCTCGCGAATGTCAATAACGCCGCAGGGCAGTCCGCAGTGGACTTCTACACCGGCTTCGAAGCCAAGGACAATGTCTCGAAGCTTCCGTCCGAGCTCGGCATGGGCTGGGCCGGCGAGGCTTTCGAAAAGGGCAAGGCGGCCATGGTGTTCGAAGGCGGTTGGCTCCCGGCCGATCTCAACAACAACTTCAAGACGGTGAACTATGGCGTCGTGCAGATGCCGAAGGGCACGGCGCAGTCGAACCTCATCTTCACGGTGTCGTACTCGATGTCCGCGAAGACGAAGAACCCGACCGCCGCGTGGGCGCTGCTGAACTACCTCACCGGCTCGGAGAATCAGGCGAAGGTGCTCAAGGCTGGATTCGCGCTGCCGACGCGGACCGCGCTCGCCAGCCAGATCACCAATGTGAACTCGAAAGCGATCTTCGACGGTGCGCCGTACGGCAAGCCGTTCAACTACGCCAGCGCGAACACGGGCAAGGTCAACGACGAGATCAACAAGGCGCTTGAATCGGTCATGCTGAAGAAGTCGACCGTCAAGGACGCGCTCGACAAGCTCGCAACGACGATCAAGCCTCTCCTCCAGTAGCGACATGGCGGTGTTGGCGAGAGGGGCGGTCCGCCGCCCCTCTCGTTTCCGCCACTGGCGCGAGTGGCTTACCGCGTATCTCTTCCTTTCGCCCTATCTGATCTTTCTCTTGATCTTCATCGCCGGCGCCGTCGCGCTGGCGGTCTACTACTCGTTCACCAGCTACGACCTGCTGTCCGATCCCGTGTTCATCGGACTGCAGAACTATCAGAAGGCGTTTGCGGACGAGTCGT
>JANMWW010000046.1:0-2283 GCA_031394155.1 Chloroflexota bacterium
GCCGGGCATCGTGCTCGCGCACAACCACCCCAGCGGCGATCCCACACCCTCCGCCGACGACATCCGGACCACGCGCGACGCGGCGCAGGCGGGCCGGCTCCTGGGCATCGAGGTCGTCGACCACCTCGTGTTCGGCGCCGCCCGTTGGGTCTCGCTGCGGCGGATCGGCGCGTTCAGCTAGCCAGACGTTTCAACCCGACCGCTTCGCCGACCACCAAGCCGCAGTCGCGCGCGTTTCGGCGTTTAGCGCCGTTATCCTTCGAGAAAGAGTCCAACTGTCCCGAGAGGGTCTGCGGATTCCTGCTTCGACACATGGAAGGGAAATGTTCGCTTGCTCGACGCCCTCTTCGGCCTGTTCTCACGCGACATCGGCATCGATCTCGGCACGGCGAACACCCTCGTCTGGGTAAAGGGCCGCGGCATCGTCATCGCCGAGCCCTCGGTCGTGGCGAAGGACGTGCGCACCGGCGCGCCTCTCGCGATCGGTGCCGAGGCGAAGCGCATGGTCGGACGGACTCCGGCGAGCATCATCGCTATCCGACCGCTGAAGGACGGCGTCATCAGCGACGCCGACATGACCGAGCTCATGCTCAAGCACTACATCGACAAGGTGCACGACCGCGCGCTGTTGTTCCCGCGCCCTCGCGTCGTCATCGGCATCCCATCCGGCGTGACCGAGGTGGAAAAGCGCGCGGTGCAAGATGCGGCGATCCAAGCCGGCGCGCGGTGGGCGCGTCTGGTGGAGGAGCCCATGGCCGCCGCGATCGGCGCCGGCCTGCCGGTGATCGAGCCGACCGGTTCGATGATCGTCGACATTGGCGGCGGAACGACCGAGGTCGCAGTCACCTCGCTCGGTGGCATCGTCGTCTCGCGTTCGATCCGCATCGGCGGCGACGAGCTCGACCAGGACATCGTTGCCTACGCACGTCGTGAGTTCAATCTGCTGATGGGCGAGCGCACCGCTGAGGACATCAAGATCGCGATCGGCTCCGCGTATCCGCTCGACGAAGAGGTCTCGACGTTCTTCCGCGGCCGCGATCTCCTCACCGGACTGCCGCGATCGATCGAGGTGACGAGCGCGCAGATCCGCGAGGCCATCGAGCCATCGGTGGAGCAGATCGTCGACGCGATCAAGCAGACCATCGAAGAGACGCCACCGGAGCTCGTGGCCGACGTCATGGATCAGGGCATCTACCTGGCCGGCGGCGGCGCGCTTCTTCGTGGCCTCGACACCCGCGTGGCCGAGGCGACCCAGATGGCCGTCCACGTGGCGGACGATCCGCTGACCTGCGTCGTCCGGGGGTGCGGGAAGATCCTCGAGAACCTCGCCCTGTACGACCGGAGCCTGGTGGTCGAAACCTACTCCGCGGTCCCGCGTTAGTCGGGACGATGGCGTCCTTCGGCCGCACCCGTCGCGCGCAGGGCGGCTACCTGCGGTCCTTCGCCGTGCTCTTGGCGATCTCGGCGCTGCTCCTGATCCTGCGGAACAGCGACCCTGTGCGCGGAGCGTCCACCTTTGCCACCCAGCTCCTCGTCCCGATCCAGCACGTCCTGGCCGACACCGGCATCACCAGCAACCGCTTTGTCCAGGCGATCACCGAGATCGAGACACTGCGGGCCGACAACGCCTCGCTCCGTGCCGACGTCGACCGGCTCACGCTCGAGAACGTCCAGTTACGGGAGGCCGCCTTCGCGGCCCAGCAGACCGCCAAGCTCACGGTTATCGCCAAGGCGCTGCCGTTCGAGTCCGTTCCGGCCACGCTGATCGCCCGTGACCCGAGCAACATCCTGTCGACCATCGTGCTTGGCGTCGGGACCGATCAGGGCGTGAAGGTCGGACATGTCGTCCTGTCGGAGCAGGGGCTCGTGGGGCGGGTGAGTGAAGTCGGAACGAATTACGCGAAGGTGCTCCTGATCACCGACCCGTCGCACACGCTTTCGGCGCTGGTCGAGGGCTCCCGAGCCACCGGTATCGTCCGCGGGCAGTACGGCGACTCGCTGATCATGGACTGGATCCTTCAGACCGAGCCGGTGAAGGTCGGCGACGTCGTCGTGACCGCGGGACTGGGCCTCGGCGATCAGATCCGCTCGCTCTATCCGAAGGGCCTGGTCGTCGGAAAGGTCCTGCAGCTCCAGAACGCCGAGGCTGCGGCCTACCAGCGCGCGATCATCGCCCCGGCCGTCGACCTGCGACGGCTCGAGAACGTCTTGGTGGTCAAGACCGCTCCGTAGTCAGCACCAGCGCCGAACCGCGAGCAAGCAGGAGGTCGGCCACATTCTCGG
>JANMWW010000084.1:0-2054 GCA_031394155.1 Chloroflexota bacterium
CGGCGCCGGCATCGACCGGCCGGCGGATCCGGGCTTTTCGCACCTTCCGCGTTGGTCGGCGAGCGGCCGCACTGCGCGCTTCCTCTCCGCGGATCTCGCGGAGCGCACCGCCGGCGAGGATCCGGTCGCGTCGCTCGTTTCGTCGCTGCCGTCGCGTGTGCGCGCGTGGAAGCCGCTCGCGCGAGCGCAGTACCTCGAGATGAGGACGCTGCTGAGTGGCTACCTGCTGAGCGCGCAAGGCGATCGGATGCTCATGGCGCACTCGGTCGAGGGCCGTTACCCATTCCTCGACCATCGGCTGATCGAGTTCGCTGCATCGCTTCCGGAGAACATGAAGCTGCGCGGCCTGGCCGAGAAGTGGATTCTCAAGCGCTACGCGCGACGCTGGGTGCCCGCGCGGGTGCTGCGGCGCCGTAAGTTCCCGTATCGTGCTCCAGTCGCCTCCGTGCTCACGGGCCCGAGCGCGCCGCCGTGGGCCGAAGAGCTCCTGTCACGAGCCGCGGTGGAGCGGCGCGGGATCTTCGACCCGGACCGGGTGGAGCGCCTCGTCGCGAAGCTGGCGCAAAAGAGCGCCGCGCCGAGCGAGGCCGACAGCCAGGCCGTGATGGCGATCGCAAGCACGCAGCTCCTCGCCGAACGTTTCCTCGAGCGCGACGCGGTCCCGCAGTCGCACCTCGAAGCCGTGCGCCTGGTGGCAGCATGAACACCGCGTTCGCGCCTGAGTGGGTGCGCTCTCACGCTGACCGATCGCCGGACGCGCCCGCGATCGCCACGTCCGAAACGCGGCTGTCGTACGCCGAGCTCGCGGATCGCTTCGCCGCCCTCGCTGCGCACCTCGCAGCCGGCGGCGTCGTCCCCGGTGATCGCGTGCTCGTTGCACTGCCGAACGTCGTCGCGTCCGTGGTGGCCGACCTGGCGATACAGAGCCTTGGCGCGTGCGCGGTGAGTCTCGGTCGCGTCTGGCGCGGCGAGGCGCTCGGTCAGATCGTCGCGCGCACCCGCGCGCGCCACGCGTTCGTCGACGGTCGCGCTCTCGCGCTCTGGCGCGATATCGCGCCGCGGTACGACCTGCGCCTGTGGATCGTCGAGTCCGCCGGGTCGCCACCGGGTGTCGGCGCGAGCCAGCTTGGCGCGATGATCACCGGCGCGCTCTGTGCGGACGGTACTGTGCGTTCGGGGTCGGAACCGGATCGCCTGCCGCCGTACCCGCACCGTCCCAGCGACCCTGCGATGATCCTCTACACGTCAGGGTCCACCGGCGAGCCCCGAGGCGTGGTCCAGACGTGGCGGAACATCGACGCGAACACGCGCTCGATCGCGTGGTCCCTCGATCTCACGGCCGAGGATCGCGCGATGCTCGTGTTGCCGCTCTCGTACTGCTACGGCCGCAGCGTGCTGCAGACACATCTCTTCGAGGGTGGCTCCGTCTTCATGGACGATCGCTTCATGTATCCGCGCGTCGTGCTTGAAGCCATCGCCGAGGAAGCGTGCACGGGGTTCGCGGGGGTCCCGGCGACGTTCGAGATCGTTAAAGGACAGGTCGACATGTCCTCGCTCCGCTCGCTGCCCTCCTTGCGCTATCTCACGCAGGCCGGCGGGGCGATGGCGTCGGAGACGATCGCGTGGGTGCGGCGGGCGTTCCACCCGGCGCGCCTCTTCGTGATGTACGGCCAGACCGAGGCCACCGCGCGCCTCAGCTATCTGCCCCCGGAGCGTGCCTCGGACAAGGAGGGCTCGATCGGCATTGCCGTCCCGGGTGTGGAGCTTCGCGTCCTGGACGCCACCGGCGCTCTGGCCGCGCCCGGTGTGGTCGGCGACCTCGTCGCTCGAGGCGACAATGTGACTCCGGGTTACCTGGATGACGCGGTGGAGACCGCGCGCATCCTGCGCGATGGGTGGCTCTGGACCGGCGACCTCGCATGGCGGGATGACGAAGGCTTCTTCTTCCACGCTGGCCGCACCAAGGACATCCTGAAGATTGCCGGACACCGCGTCAGTCCGATCGAGATCGAGATGGCTCTCCAGCGGCATCCCGAGGTTGCCGAGGCCATCGC
>JANMWW010000146.1:0-3528 GCA_031394155.1 Chloroflexota bacterium
CGCGCGTCTGGAGCGTGAGCTGGCAGACGCCAAAGGACTCCTGCGTCGCTCGCAGGACCTGCTCGCGCGCCCCGGCTTCGCCGAGAAGGCGCCGCCCTCGGTCGTGGACAACGAGAAGGCCAGGCTCGCCGAGCGCGAGGAACGCGTACGGCTGCTTGAAGATGAGCTGCGTCGGGTCGTGCGCTAACTCAGGAACGTGGCCAAGCAGAAGCATCAGACGCGGCGCGCGGTCGTCAAGTCACAGACGAGGCCGGCCCGCGGGCAGGTCGGCGTGTGCAGGACGTGCGGCACGGTGCTCGAATTCGCTGGGCACGTGAACGTCGATCTCGATCTTCGCGTCCATCGAGAGCAGCAACGTTGCCTCGCGGCCGGTGTGGTCTACCGCGCTGCGCGCAAGAGCGACCACGTCGACTTCGACCGGAGCGTGTGACCGTAGCAATGAAGAGGCCCCCGTTTCCGGGGGCCTCTTGCTCGTTCGCGAAGTTCTCTATTGCGCGTCCTTCAGGATCTGGTTCGCCTTCGTCTCGGCGTCCTTGATCGCTGCCTCGGGTGTCGCTTTGTTCGTCGTGACCGACACGATCATGTTCAGGATGACGTCGCGGATGTCCTGCTGGCCACGGATGTTCGGCTCGGGGATCGAGCTGCCGATGATGTCGTAGGCCTGCTTGCCCTGCGGGTCCTTCGAGGTCCAGTACGTCTTGAGGGCCTCGTTGTTCGCCGCGGACTTGCGGACCGGCATGTAGTAGGACTTTGTCGCCCAGTCCGCGGTGTTCGCGTCGTCGCTGAACCATTTGATGAACAGCCACGACGCGAGCTGCTTCTGTGGCGTGCTCTTGAGCACGGCGACGTTCGCTCCGAACATCACGGTCTTGCCGCCGGGCGGGTTCCCGACGGTCCAGTTCACGGGCTGCTTCATGGCCGCGGCGATGAACGGCCGGCTGGACGTTGACTGGAACACGAACGCGAGCTTCGTGCCGAAGTCGTTCTGCCAGTCGAAGTTGCTTGGCGTGTACGCATACCCGCCCTTGTACAGGCGGTCGAGCAGCTGAAGGGTCTCGAGGCCCTCCTTGCCCGCCCACGCGACCGTCTTGTTGTCGTCGTTCATGATCTTGCCGCCGCGCGAGAGGACCATCGCGTTGAAGTACGACGCGTCGGTCGTGCCGGCGTAGCCGTACTGCGTGGTCTTGCCGCTGGCGTCCTTCTTGGTCGAAGCCTGCACCGCCTTCTCCCAGTCAGCCCACGTGGTCGGCGCGGCGGTCACCCCGTTGGCCTTGAGCACGTCGAGGTTCGTGTACAGCACAGCCAGTGACTTGCTGAAGGGGAACGAGAGAAGTTTGTTGCCGTATTGGGCAAAGCGGTTGGTGTCGAAGTACGGCTTGTAGATGTCGTCCTTGCTGGCCTGGTCCAGGCCATTCTTCTTGCTGTTGACGTACGAATCGAGGTCGACCACGACGTCCGCCTTGGTGTAGTCGGCCACCTGGCTCTCATACGCGTGCACCAGCTCAGGCAGCGCGCCAGCCTGGATCGCACCGAGAGTCTTCTGGTACAGCTGCGTGTAGTTGCCCTGCACCACGGCCTGGACGGTGATGCCCTTGCCGTTCGTCTCGTTGAACTTCTTGACGGCCCCCTCGAGCGCACCCTTCTGCGGGTCGCTCGTCAGCGCATGCCACAGCGTGATCGTGACCGGGCCGGTGATGTCCAGGTCCGCCTCGGTCGTCGCCGCGGGTGCGCCAGACGCCGACGGAGTGCTGCCCCCGCAGGCCGCGATCAACATCAGGATTCCCGCGAGAACGCTCAGTTTGCGCATCGGCTGGTTCCTCCTCCGCCTCTCCACACGACTCTGCGTCGGGCAGATGACCGCCACGTGATCTACGAGCGGGAGCTATCCGCGGATGCCGGTCCTCGCGACTCCCTGCACCAGATAGCGCTGCCCCACCAGATACAGCAGAACGATCGGTGCCACGACGAACGCAGCCGCCGCCATGAGCAGATGGTACGACGTACCCGTTTCCGCTCGGAAGGCGTTGAGGGCCACCTGGACAGGGCGAATGTCGGGGTTCGACGTGACGATGAGCGGCCACTGGAAGGCGTTCCAGCTCCCATAGAAGGAGAGGATCGCGACCGTCACCAGCGCCGGGACCGAAATGGGGAGCACGATCGACCAGAGGAAGCGGACGTGGCCTGCGCCATCGATCACGGCTGCGTCGTGCAGCTCCTTCGGGACCGATAGGAACTGCTGCCGGAGCAGGAAGATCGAGACCGCGGACGCGAGGAAAGGAAGGATCTGCGCCTGGTAGGTGTCGTACAGACCGAGACGCAGGATCGGGAAGAACGGGCTCTGTCCCGGGATCGGCTTGGCCATCATCACGTAGTTGGGGATCAGGGTCGCCTCGCCCGGCATCATGTATGTCGCGAGCAGGATCGTGAACAGGACCGCCTTGCCTTTGAAGCTGATGCGCGCGAAGGCATACGCGGCGAGCACCGCCGTCACGAGCTCGCCGATGGTGATCGCGCTCGCGATGAGGAACGTATTCGCGAAGTAGCGTCCCCACGGCG
Source organism: Chloroflexota bacterium (assembly GCA_031394155.1). Lineage (GTDB taxonomy): Bacteria > Chloroflexota > Limnocylindria > P2-11E > P2-11E > CF-39. The sequence continues at coordinate 2,557 of JANMWW010000146.1, forward strand.
CCTTGTTCCAGGCCTCGGCGTAATTCTCGAGATGCAGCTCGTGTGGGAAGAGCGTGGGCGGTACCTGGATCGCCTCGAAGAATGGCTTGAGCGACGAGCTGAGCATGAAATAGAAGGGGTACGCGACGACCGCCCCGACCGCGATGAGGATGGCGTGCCGCGGGACGTTCATCCGTATTGCACCCGCCGCTCGAGGATCCGGAACTGCACCAGCGTGAACACGAGGATCACGATCGTCAGCAGCACGCCCATCGCCGAGCCAAGGCCGATCTGCCCTTGCTGGAAGAACGTGCGGAACACGAGCATCGTCGTGGTGCGGCTCGTGTCCAGCGGCCCGCCGTTCGTCAGCACGAAGATCTCGTTGAACGACCGCAGAACGCCGATGGTGGCGATCGTGAAAACGAAGAAGATCTGCGGTGACAACAGCGGCAACGTGATCTTCGTGAAGACCTGGCGTGGCGATGCGCCGTCGAGCCGCGCCGCCTCGTAGTACTCGACCGGGATGTTCCCGAGGCCGGCGAGGAAGATCACGATCTGGAATCCGAGGAAGTGCCAGATCGAGAAGATCGCCACGCTCGTGAGGGACAGGCTCGGGCCGGCGGCCCAGTCCGGGACCGCAAGGCCGAAGTGGCTGCCGATCATATGGAAGATGCCGTCGGGCTCCTGCAGGAAGCGAAGCGGACCAAGGCCGACGGCATCGAGGATGTTGTTCAGAACGCCGTACTGCGGATGGAAGATCCACTCGAAGACCGCGGCCGCCGCGACGGTCGAGGTGATGTACGGGAGGTAGAAGACCGTCCGATAGATGCTCCGGCCGCGCATCTTCTGGAAGAGCAGATACGCGATGACCAGCCCGAACGCGATCTCGAATGGGATCGTGATGGCGGCGTAGGTGAACGTCGTGGAGAGGGATCGCCACCACGCCTCGGCGCGGCTCCCGAAGAGCACGTCGGTGTAGTTCTCGATCCCACG
>JANMWW010000162.1:0-3318 GCA_031394155.1 Chloroflexota bacterium
GACGGCACCCGGCTGTACGCGTCGGGAGCTCGCGGGATCGCGATGCTCCAAACGACGGACCTGAGCCTCAAGGGTTGGGCTGTGCCCGACCTCGCGGTCCGGTCGCTCGCGATCTCGTCGGACGGGGCGCGTCTCTTCGCGCTCAGCGGCGACTCGGTGCACGTGATCGACGCGGCGAGCGGACGCGTCGTATCCCAGTTTGCGACGGCGCCCGGAGCCCGCGCGATCCATCTCCTCGCCCGCGAGCCAGCTGCGACGCGGCCCTAGCGCGCCAGGCTGCGAACAGCCCGCTCCGCGAGCTCGTTCGCGAGGTCCAGAGGGCGCAACCTGCCGCGCGGCCGGTACCACTCGAAGATCCAGTTGCACATGCCGAGGATCGCGAGCGTCGCGATCTTCTCGTCTCCCGCGGCGAACTCGCGCTTGCGCACACCGTCGGCCACGACCTCCTCGAACAGCGCGCGCATGGCATGTCGCTTCGCGCGCAGGCGCGACAGCTCCGGCGCGGGCAGCGAGCGCCACTCCCGCAGATACAGTCCGACCGCATCGAGGTTCGTCGTGACCGCGCGCACATAGGCCGTGACCATATTCCGCAGCCGGTCGCTCGCGCTCGCATCGCTCCGGGCGATCGTCTCGAGCTCCCGCACCGTCCCCTCGAGCGCGCCGTCAAATAGGCGCGCGAGCAGCTCCTCCTTGGAGCGGATGTAGTGGTAGAGGCTCCCTTTCAGGAGACCCACGGACTCCGCGATGTCCCGCACGCTCGTGCCGTGATAGCCCTTTTCTCGGAAGATCCGGGCGGCGGCCGCGAGGATCTCGTCCTCGCGCGCGCTCGCAGGTCGCAGCGCGTGTGCGGTCTTCACGGCGGCCCGCGTCTTCATCGTGCCTTGTTCGCGCGCTCCATGGTCCATGCGTCGACGCGCTCGAACACACCACCGTCACCGCTGCCGATCGCCGCCGCGTTCTTCTTCGCCACGAGCTTGGCGCGCCGCGCGGCATGCTCCGCAAGGCCGCGTCGTTCGGGCACACGTGTGGCCTGCTCGGCGAGGGCGCGCGCCACATGCAGGTGCGCGAGCATCTCGGTGATGCGCTCCGCGTGGAGCATGAACGGCCGCAGCTCATCGTCGGTCGGCTGACGTTTGCCTCGAGCCAGGTCGAGGCCGCCGCGGCGAGCCATGTCCGCGACGAGGCCGCGGAGCGCGCCCACGAGGGTCGAGCGCGCGGCCGCGTAGTCGCGACCGGCCGCGCCGGCGAACTTCGCGCGCGCAAGCGCCGACGTCGGACCGCCACGCACCAGCGACGCGGGGTTCTTGAGAACGACGCGCATCAGATCGCGCACCGCCATGAGCGACTGGATCTGCGATGTGCCTTCGTAGATCGGGAGGATGAGGGCGTCGCGCATGTGACGCTCGACCTCGTACTCGGTCACGACGCCGTAGCCTCCGAAGATCTGCAGAGCATTCCGGCAGACACGGATGATCTCCTCGGAGCCGTACCACTTCACGAGGGGCGTGATCTCCCGAAGCCGGCGCACGGCCTGCTCGTCCGCGCCATGCGTCACGAGGTCCTGCAGCGTCGAGGCCTCGGTCGCGAGCGCGCGCAGGCCCGCGATGGTGACTTCCATGTCGAGGAGCATCTCGGCGATCATCGGGTGCTCGCGGATGGGTCGGCCCATCTGCACGCGCTCGGCCGCGTAGCGCGCGGCCTTCTCATGGGCGGCCTCGCCGATGCCCAGGCCCTGCAGGCCGATCGCGATGCGCGACTCGTTCATGAACGTGAGGATCTCGCGCCAGCCGCCGCCCGCCTCGCCGAGCAGCTCGGCCTTCGAGCCCTCAAAGACGAGCGAGCAGGTCGACGATCCGCGGATCGGGAACTTGTGCTCGGCGCGCTCGACGATGTAGTTGGCTTGCCCGTCCAGCGTCCGGTCGACGATGAATAGCCCGAGACCATCGAGGCCGCGCGACCCGGGCACCATGCGCGCGAGCGCGATCACGAGCTCGCCGTTGCCAGCGCTGATGAACTGCTTGCGTCCGGTCAGGCGCCAGCAGCCGCCCTCCTCACGCGCGGTCGTCTGCACATTGCCCACATCCGAGCCCGCCTGAGGCTCGGTCATCGCGACCGCGCCCTTCAGGTCGCCGGACATGATCCGGGGGACCCAGCGGCGTTTCTGCTCCTCGGTACCGAAGCGCAGGATCATCGCCGCGGGTTCGGTGAAGCCGATGCCGAACTCGACCATCGTGGCCGGGCACGCGCGCGCGATCATCTCGACCCCGAGGGAGGAGAGCGTGAGCGGCAGCGCGCTGCCGCCGTACTCCTCAGGGAGCGAGAGACCGACGAAACCGAGGTCCGCGAGGCCCTTGAGGTTCGCCATCATAGGCGCGCTCGTCTCGACGCGGCCGCCTTCGCGGATGATGCCGAGCTCGTCGACCTCTTTCGCGCGGCCGGCGACCTCGGTGCCGATGTATTCGCCCGCCACCGCGAGCAGCTCGCGCCACGTCTTCACGGTGTCCGCGACGTCAGCATCCGTGCCCGCGACGAGAGGGACGATGCGATCCCACGGGACGATGCGATCGAACGTGGTCACGAGATCAGGGTTGTCGAGGAAGTAATTCATGGGTAGAACACCTTTCCCGCTGCGATGCTCGCGGCCGGAGCGAACCGCGGTCCCGCGATGTCCGCGTACCCACGAAGCCGATCCGCGAGGCTCGAGCCCTCGACATCCGCATAGTCGTCGGCGTAGCGGAACGGGCCGCCGAGGAACGGCGGGAACCCGAGGCCGAGCACCGCGCCGAGGTCGCCCTCTGCCGCGGAGCGCAGCACGCCCTCGTCGAGGCAGCGGACCGCCTCGTTCACGAAGACCGCGGTCAGCAGCGGCGCGAGCTCGGCCGATGCCGGGCGCCGTCCGCTCGAACCGAGCAGCTCGTACACGCGCGGGTTCGGAACGCGTTTCTTGCCCTCGTACTTGTAGATACCCTCGCCTCCGCGCTTGCCGACGAGGGCGGCATCGGCGAGGACCTGTACCGCGTTGCGCTCGGGCGCTAAACCCACGGCCGTCGCGACGGTCTCGCCGGCGTGCCGCGCCACAGCGAGACCGACCTCGTCGATCAGCGCCAGCGGGCCGATAGGCCAACCGAATCGTTTCATCGCGTTGTCGATCTCCTCGATCGCCAGTCCCTTCTCGAGCAGGCGTGCGGCCTCCCCGAGCATCACGCCGATGACGCGTGTCGTGTAGAAACCCGGACCGTCTCGCACGACGATCACCGTCTTGCCCATGGCTTGGCCCATCGAGACCGCACGCGCAATAGCTTCATCACTTGCGGCTTT
>JANMWW010000175.1:0-4867 GCA_031394155.1 Chloroflexota bacterium
CGCGCCGTCGAAGAAGTCATCCTGGAGACGCGCATGTCCGGCGCCGGGTCTGATTTACAGACCGCCACGTACCTCGCAATGGGCTACATCGGTCAGCTGGGCATGGGCCCAACGCTGCTCACGATGGGTGGCTCGGGCGCGATGACGCCTCCCGGTGCGGTACTGCGGCTGGCCGACCGTCTCCTCGACGAGCTCTTCTCAGAGACCAAGCGCCTCATCCGTGAGAAGGAGTACGCCGTTCACGCGATCGCGGGCGCGCTCATGCAGAAGGGCGAGCTCATCGGCTCGGAGCTGGAAGAGATCTTTGACGCCTCGGATCTGTCGAATCCCGAGGCGTCGCGGCCTTTCCAGCGCCGCCCGGTCGTCCTACCGAAGCTGTCGGAGGATTGGAGCGAGCACGGGCCTGCCGTTCCGGTCGAGATTCCGGCCGCCGCGGCCGCAGCCGGGGGCTCGACGAAGACCACGCCCTAACGACGCGTCACGCACGACGATCTTTGAGGCCGGCCGAAAGGCCGGCCTCGTCATTTCATCGCCTGCGCCAGCTGGGCCAGCGTCACGAAGCGGACCGGGCCGTGGTCCCGGTCGTAGCGATACGGCTCGAACGACTGGAAGAGCGATTCGATCGCCGCGCGCTCGGTCGCGTCGATCGTTCCCGGGTGCGACACCAGCGTGAGCGTTTTCCGTGTGGTCGCGACCTGGCCGGCGGCCCCGATCATCGCGAGATCCGCATCGATGACCGGCCGGATCGTCTTCGTGTCAAGGGCGTACGTGTTGCCGGCGATGTTCGGGACCTCGAGCAGCGGGAGATCGCCCGGTACGTTCGCGTCGGACGCCGACGGTCGGTACGGCTGTGCGTCCTTCGGCAACGTCCAGGGAAGGAGCAGACGACCGAACCCGCCTGCCGGCGTCGCGCTCGTGTCCACGGTGAATCCCGCGGCCGCGACGGCACGCAGATTCGCCGCGTTCGCGAACAGTCCGCCCGCGCGGAACGTGGTCGGCTTCGGCATGCCGTGAGCGCTCATCAGCGCGAGCGCGTGATCGATGAGCTTCCTCGTGTCGGTCTCGTCGAAGGCCGTGAGTGGCACGTCGTAGCCATCGCTGCGGCCGCCCCAGTTCGGCGCGGTACGTGGCGCCACGCCCGCCGCGCGCACGAAGTCCGTCCAGGCGTGGAGGTGCAAGGCGATCTCACCGTTTCCAGCGCTCGCGATGTTCATGGTCCACTGCTGCATGACCTTTGCGCGCTCGGGGCTCACGTCAGTGGTCGTCCACACGCGCGGATTCCACATGATCGTCATCGGGACGAAGTAGCTGCGGTTGATGGCGTACGCGTTGTCCATCGTCTCGTTCGATGCGGCGTCACCCTCGAAATCGAGCGTCCAGACCACGTAGACCGGTTGTGAGAGCAGGAACGTCTTCGTCGCGACGACCCTGTCGGTCCCGTCGCGCATCCGCACCATGAAGTCGACGCTCTGCTCGCCCGGCGCGACTCCCGCGAGGCCCAGGGAGCCCGACCACTGTGGGCCGGCCCTCACCGTGAGCGCGAGAGGCACGATCTCGCCCGTCGAGCGCAGGCGCGCGCGCGGCTGGCCCGCCACGGCCTCGGACGCCATCTCGACGCCGACGACGGCGCGGTCCTGGCTAAGCCCGTCGGGGATCGTGTACCAGCGCCGGCCTCCGATGACCGTTGCGGTCGGCACCGTATCGAGACCAGTGGCCGTGCCTGCGCCGCTGTTCGATCCGACCGCGGTCGCGGTCGGCGGGGCCGTCGGCGACGGGGATGGCGTCGTCGCAGCAGGCGTCGCGACGCATGATGTGGCCACCGCGAGGGCGGCGGCGAAGGCGATCGCTCTCACGTGACCCCATCGTAAGTGCGAAGGCATGAGAAACTGATGCGTACATGACGCTCACACCGCAGCGGCGCTGGCTGCTGCCAGAAGCCGGCTCGCTCGATGCCCCCAGCGGCCTCGCGCCGCTGATCGCCCGCATCCTGGCCGCGCGGGGCCTGAAAGTCGATGAGATGGCCGACTTCCTCGCCGCGCGGGTCGTCGAGGGCGGCCCCCCGATGACCGACCTTGATCGATCGGTGCAGCGTCTTCGTCGTGCGCTCGCGGCTCGCGAGCGCATCGTCGTCTATGGGGACTATGACGTCGACGGCATCGCCGGCGCCGCCATCCTGGTGCGCGCGTTCCGCCAGCTGGGGTTCGTGGTCGGCGCCTACATCCCCGACCGTTACGAAGAGGGCTACGGCCTCAACGCTCAGGCCATCCGCAAGCTCGCCGCCGACGGGACCACGGTCATCGTGTCGGTGGACTGCGGGATCACCGCCGTCCGCGAGGCTGAGCTGGCACGGGAGCTGGGCGTCGACCTGATCGTCACCGACCATCACCACCCCCCGGCCGAGCTGCCGAACGCGTACGCGCTCGTGAACCCGAGGCGGCCCGGAGATCCTTCGGTCGACAAGGACCTCGCGGGCGCGGGTGTCGCGCTCGTGCTGGCGCGCGCGCTGCTCGGCGAGCTGGCGTACGCGCTGCGGGAGGACGAGCTCCTGCAGCTCGTCGCCCTTGCGACGGTCGCCGACGTCGTTCCCCTGAAGGCTGCGAACCGCGGGCTCGTGCGCAAAGGCCTCGAGGCACTGAACCGCGCGCCGCTCCTCGGCGTGCGTGCGCTGGTCGAGCGCGCCGGTCTGAAGCTCGGCAAGGTGAACGCGGGCGACATCGGCTACGTGCTCGGTCCACGGCTCAACGCAGCCGGCCGGATCGCTGATGCCGAAGAGGCGCTGCGGCTGCTGCTCACCGAAGATGCCGACGAGGCGAAGACGCTGGCCGACGCGCTCGAGCTGCGCAACTCGGAGCGGCAGGATCTCACGCGTCAGGTCGTGAAGGCGGCGCGCGAGCGCGCGGGGGAGCGTCCCGACGCCTGGGCGACCGTCGTGGCTGATGCCCAGTGGCCCGCCGGGATCGTGGGCCTGGCCGCGTCGCGCCTGGTCGAGGATCACGGGCGCCCTGCGGTCGTCATCGCGCTCGCCGGCGACGAAGGCAAGGGCTCGTGTCGTTCGATCGCGCAGGTGCACATCGCCGAGGCGCTCGACGAGTGCGACGATCTGCTCATCAAACATGGCGGTCACGCGATGGCCGCGGGCTTCTCGGTCGCGAGAGACCTGATCCCCGCGTTCATCGAGCGTCTCGACGAGGTCGTGCGCCGTCGCCTTGATGGCGTGCGGCCGGTCCCGACGCTGCGTGTGGACGCGGAGATCGAGGCCGAGGCGGTCACAGCACGCCTCGCGTTGGAGCTCGCGACCCTCGAGCCGTGCGGCGCCGGCAATCCCCGACCGCATCTGCTCGTGCGCAATGTGCGCGTCTACGGGATCAAGCAGGTCGGCGCGGACGCCGACCACCTGCGCTGCAAGATCACGCTCGGACGGTTCACGTTCGACGCGATGGCCTTCCGGCGTGGAGATCACGCCGAGGCGATGACCGACGCGGGCACCGTCGACGCGATCGTCACGGTCGGCGCGGGCCTGCGCGGATTCGTCGAGCTCGAGCTCCGAGACTTTGGTGCCGCAGGAACCGCGGATCGCATGAAGCGCGAGGCGGTCGCGGTATGACCGCGCAGCGCGCGAACCCCATCACCTCGCGCATTGTCAGCATCACCGAGCGCCTGCGGCCGCGCGGGCAGACGATGGACGCCGAGGCGCTGGTGAAGGAGATGCTTCGGCATTACCCAGACGGCGACGCGGAGCTCGTGCGCCGCGCGTACGTGTACGCGGAGGAGGCGCACGGAGACCAGAAGCGCGTCTCGGGCGAGCCGTACTTCACTCATCCGGTGGCCGTGGCAATGCTGATCGCCGAGCTGGGCATGGACCCGGCGACGATCGCGGCGACGCTGCTGCACGACGTGCCCGAAGACACAAAGAGGACCACCGACGACATCCGCGAGCAGTTCGGCGACGAGATCGGGCGGTTGGTGGAAGGCGTGACGAAGCTCGGCCGGCTGCAAGGGCAGTCACGCGACATGCATCAGGCCGAGAACATCCGGAAGATGTTCATGGCGATGGCCGACGACCTCCGCGTCGTCGTGATCAAGCTGTGCGACCGACTCCACAACATGCGCACACTCGCTCCGCTGCCGCCCGAGAAGCAGCAACGCATCGCGTTGCAGACCATGGAGATCTACGCGCCGCTCGCGCACCGTCTCGGCATCTGGCAGATCAAGTGGGAGCTCGAAGACCTTGCCTTTAAATACCTCGAGCCCGAGCAGTACAAGGAGCTGGCCGAGCAGTTGGCCGCGCGCCGTCAGGTCCGCGAGCGCTACATCGAACAGGCCATGAAGACGCTCGCGTCGGAGCTCGAGAAGAGCGGCATCCACGCGGAGCTCTCGGGTCGCGCCAAGCACCTGTGGTCGATCTCGTCGAAGATGCGGCGCAAGGGCGTCGGCTTCAACGAGATCTACGACCTCCTGGCCATCCGGGTCATCGTCGCCGACGTGCCGGCCTGCTACGGAGCTCTCGGCGTCGTGCACACGCTCTGGCCCCCTGTTCCCGGACAGTTCGACGACTACATCGCCGTGCCCAAGGCCAACCTCTACCAGTCGCTGCACACCGCGGTGATGGGCCCGGGCGGGCAGCCGCTCGAGATCCAGGTCCGCACTTCCGAGATGCATGGTCTTGCCGAGTACGGGATCGCGGCGCATTGGCGCTACAAAGAAGGCGGCAAGGGCGACAAGAGCTACGAATCGAAGCTCGCATGGGTCCGCCAGCTCCTCGAGTGGCAGCACGACGTCACCGACGCGCGCGAATTCGTCGAATCGCTCAAGGTCGACGTCTTCCAGGACGAGGTCTTCGTCTTCACACCCAAGGGCGAGGTCAAGG
>JANMWW010000186.1:0-1713 GCA_031394155.1 Chloroflexota bacterium
CCAAGGCGTATCCCGAGACGCTCGTCCTCGTGGACGAGGCGTATAGCGACTTCGCTGGCCGCACGCTCCTGCCCGAGCTCGCGAACAACCCGAACATGGTGATCAGCAAGACGTTCTCGAAGGTGCTCGCGTCAGCGGGCCTGCGGGTCGGGATCCTCATCACGCACCCATTGCTCGTCGACATCTTCCGCGCGGTGCAGCTGCCGTTCAACGTGAGCCAGCTTACGCAGGCGGTCGCGGTGAAGATCGCGCGGAATGACTCGGTCATCGCGTCACGTGTGGCGCTGTGCGCGCGCGAGCGTGACAAGGTCTCCCGCGCTCTGCGTCAGATCGAGACCGTCGAGGTGCATCCGTCGGTGACGAACTTCATCCTGTTCCGGCTCAAAGAAGACAAGCCCGCCGATGTGCACGCGCGCTTCCTCGAGAAGGGCGTGCTCATCCGCGATGTCTCGATGTGGCCGTCGAACGAGGGATGCCTGCGCGTCAGCATCGGGACCCCGGAGGAGAACGACCGCTTCATCTCCGCGATCAAGCACGCGTTCCCCGCGCCGGCGCGCGCGTAACCCTGGCCGAGCGCCCGACCCTCCTCATCGACGCGTCGAGCCTGGCATACCGCGCGTACCACGCGATGCCCGAGGTTCGTGCCGCGGACGGCACGCCGGTGAACGCGGTCGTCGGCTTCCTCAACTTTGTCGCGCGGCTGCTCACCGACCGCCGGCCGGCGCGCATGGTCGTGGCCTTCGAATTCGGCGAGGCCTGGCGGCCCGAGTTCCGCGTGAAGCTCATTCCCGAGTACAAGAGCCACCGCGTCGCGACCGAGGAGACGCCCCCAGACGAGGTCGGCCCGCAGATCGACATCATCGCGGAGACGCTGAAGGCGCTCCGCATCTCGGTCGCCAACTCGGAGGAGTGCGAGGCCGAGGACGTGATCGCCACGCTCACGCAGCGCTTCGAGGGCCCCATCGAGATCGTGAGCGGTGATCGCGACCTGTTCACGCTCGTGCGCGACCCGCGCATCCTGGTCCTGTACACGCTCCGCGGCGTCAGCGATCTCGCGCACGTCGATCAGGCATGGATCAGGGCCAAGTACGGCATCCCGGGCGACAAGTACATGGACTACGCGATCCTGCGCGGCGATCCATCGGATGGCCTGCCCGGCGTGCGCGGCATCGGGGAGAAATCAGCGTCCGCGCTGCTTGTGAAATACGGATCGCTCGACGGGATCCTGGACGCATCGTGGGAGCTGTCGGCGAGCGTGCGCGCGAAGCTCAACGTCGGGAAGGACTACATCGCGGCGGCGCGAACGGTCGTCGGCCCGGTGCTCGACTGCAACGTTGGTGAGGTCGACGGCGCGCTCCCCACCGGCGATCCCGACCCGCGCGTCATCCAGTTGGCCGAGCGCTATGGGATCGTGGTCTCGGTCGGCCGCGTCATCGAAGCCTTGCGTACCATGAGCGCGTGATCGTCTACCCCTCGATCGACATCTATGGCGGGCGCGTGGTGCGCATGACTCGCGGTGACTTTTCCACCGTCGAGCAAGTCGCCGCGTCACCGCTCGAAGCCGCGAAGCGCCTGGTGAACGACGGCGCCGAATGGGTGCACATCGTCGACATCGACGGCGCGCTGACGGGCAAGCCGGCGAACCTTGACGCGATCCGGCAGATCGCCAATCGCTTCACGGTCAAGATCCAGGCGGGCGGCGGCATCCGTGAC